>NZ_CALXEE010000001.1 GCF_944387245.1 uncultured Intestinimonas sp.
GAGCGAGGTTTGGAAACCCTTTTCGGGCTCCAAACCTCGCTCATTTTTATGGCTTCATTTTGCAACGCGCCCTTTTTGCGGCTGGTTCAGCAGATGGTCCAGGTGTAGGTGCCACTGCCGGGGAGGAGGGAGACAAAGGTCTCCACCGCGCCGCGGGCCTTTTCAGCGGCGTCCGTGAGCAGACCCTCGTCGATGGCCTTCTGCTCCACCTCCGCCTTCTGGTCCTTGGTAAAGCCGGTGTAGTCCTCGATGGTAATGGGGTTGAAGATGTTGCGGGTCTCGTCAAAGACCTGGAGGCTGTCCTCCGGGATCTCGTGGGAGAGGATCTTACTCTCCGGCAGGGTGATGGTCACGGCCTTCCGGAGCTCGTCCACGTCCACCTCAGCTCCGCTCAGGTCCACGCCGGCCTTGATGACGCCGTCGTAGGAGACGAGGAAGCTTTTGGTGGTGAAGGGCACCTTCCAGCCGTAAAAGTCCAACTGATTTTCAAATTTCCCCATGTTGGTGTAGTGGTACTCCACTGATACCAGCTCCTGGACTGACCGGAGCTGTTGGCCCAGCAGGTCGCTGGTGATGGTGGGCTGCTGTTCGCGGCCCCTCCAGAGGGCGCCCAGCCAGAAGGCCAGGAGCAGGAGAAGGACGGCTCCGGCCGCCCAGAAGAGCTTGCGCTTCAAGCGAAAAAAGTTGTGGGTCTTGGTCTCTGCCACAGGGTGGTTCCCCCTTTCTTCCGCATATCATAGCGGAAAACAGGGAAAAATGCAAGCCCAACGGGAAAGTTGCCGAAAAAGGACGGCAGCCGCCCGGGCCGGTGGGCCGGGGCGGCTGCCGCTGTCAGGGGTGTTCCTGCCGTCCCATCAGCCGGGCGGCGTGGCTGCGCAGGTCGGAAAGGGTGTTGATCTGCTTCATCCTCCCGCTGAGCCGGGACTGAATATCCTCGGGCAGGGCGTGAAGGTAGGCGTCCGCCTCCGGGTCGTGGCGGCACAGGGCGTAGAGATCGGCGTAATCCCGCTGCATGGGGCATCACCTCGCCTCTAGCATTTCCCATTCCGCCGCATCCAACCCAGGAAGATCATCCCTGCCAGGCCAACCCCTCCAGGGCCGAGCGGGCCAGCAGGGCGGCGTCTACGGCCAAGGCGTCGTCGTCGGTGCGGAATTTGGGACTGTGCCAGCCGGCGTTTTCACGGTCGGGGAAGCCGGAGCCCAGCCAGTAGAAGAAGTAGGGCACCTCCCGGCCAAACTCGGGAAAATCCTCGGAGCTCATCTCCGGGGCTGTGCCCACAATGTTATCCTCTCCCACGACGGCGGCCGCCGCCCGACGAGCCAGGGCGGTCATGGTGGGGGAGTTGGAGAGCAGGGGGGCGGCCTCCTGACAGTCAAAGTCGCAGCCGCAGCCGTAGGCTGAGGCGATATCACGGGTGAGCCGCTCCACCCGGTTCTGGGCCATCATCCGGGTCTCATGGGAGAAGGCCCGGATGCTCCCCGTCATGGTTAGAAGGTCGGGGGCAAAGTTCTCTGGAGTCCCGGCGTGGACAGAGCAGACGGCGCACACAAGAGGGTCCTCCGGGGCAGTGTTGCGGCTCACCACCGACTGGATGCTCTGGATGATGGCCGCCGCCGGTACGATGACGTCCACGCACTTCTGCGGGGTGCCGCCGTGGCCGGTGACCCCGTGGAGGACAATGGTGAAGTTGGCCTTCTCCGACATGAGGGGCCCCTCCTGAATAGCCACCTTTCCGGTGGGGATCTGGGGCCGGTTGTGGACACCAAAGACACAGGCCGGTTTGCTGGGCAGCTTTTCCCACAGCCCGTGGGAGAGCATGGCACGGGCGCCGCCGGTGGTCTCCTCGGCGGGCTGGAAGAGGAAGGCTACGTTCCCGGCCAGCTCCTCCCGCATGGCGGAGAGGAGACAGGCTGCGCCGTAGAGCCCGGCGGTGTGGAAGTCGTGGCCGCAGGCGTGCATAACGCCGGGCACCTCCGACACCACCTTCCCCTCCTCCGGCGTCTCCTGGACGATGGCGTCGATGTCGGCCCGGAGGGCCACGGTGGGGCCGGACTTTCCGCCCCGGAGCAGGGCGGCACAGCCGGTCTCCATGCCCAGGTCGATAAGCTCCAGCCCCAGAGCAGTCAGCTTCTCCTTCAGAAGGGCAGTGGTGCGCACCTCCCTCCAGCTTAATTCCGGGTGGCGGTGGAGGTCGTCTTTGAGCTGCCTGAGCGCCGGCAGGAATGACTGAGCCTGTTTCAACAAGATATCCATAGTGATCTATCCCTCATTTCACGGTGTTGTGTCGGAAGAAACAACAATTCCGAGGCATCACCGGTTGTTTTCGGCGGAGATCTGTATTATAATAATACATCGTTCACCGAACGGGTTCTGGTGCGGGTACCCGCCTATAGTATAGTCCCTGTCATTTTAAATCACAAGGAGGAGACGCCGGGATGGCACAACAGCAGAACGATTTTTCCAAAGGAAGCATACCCAAGACCATCCTGACCTTGGCGGCTCCCATGACACTGGCACAGCTTATCAATGTTCTATACAGCGTGGTGGATCGGATGTACTTGGGGCGTCTGCCCGGCCACTTGGCCCTTACCGGCCTCGGACTCACCATGCCCATCATCTCTATCCTCATGGGCTTTGCCAATCTCTGCGGTATGGGCGGTGCCCCTCTGTGCTCCATCTATCGGGGCAAGGGGGAGAACGAAGAGGCCGAGTATGTGATGGGCAACTCCTTCACCCTGCTCATTATTTTGGGTGTCCTGGCTACACTGGGCTGCCTGCTGGTGAAGAAACCCATGCTCTACCTCTTCGGTGCCAGTGACGCCACCTTCCCCTATGCCGATGCCTACCTCACCATCTATCTCATGGGAACCCTTTTCGTGATGATCAGTTTGGGCCTCAATCCCTTCATCAACTCCCAGGGTTTTGCCAAGATCGGCATGATGACGGTGGGCTTGGGTGCCGTTGTGAACATCGTACTGGACCCGGTTTTTATCTTTGTGCTGGACATGGGGGTCCAGGGCGCGGCCCTGGCCACTATCCTGGCCCAGGGGTGTTCCGCAGTGTGGGTGCTCCGCTTCCTCACCGGAAAGAAGGCCATCCTGCGTCTGCGCCTGAGCCGGATGTCCCTGACACTTCAGCGGGTGAAAAAGATCCTCTCCCTGGGTCTGGCCGGATTTTTTGTCAACCTCACCAACAGTCTTGTTCAGGTGGTGTGCAACGCCACCCTTCAGACCTGGGGCGGCGACCTCTATGTGGGCGCTATGACCATCGTTAACTCGATCCGCGAGGTTGTGTGCATGCCCCTCACTGGTGTGACCAACGGTGCCCAGCCGGTGCTGGGCTTCAACTACGGCGGCGGCCTGTACCGTCGGGTCCGGCAGGGTATCCGCTTCTCCGCCGCTGTGGTGGTCATCTACTCCATCTTGGCCTGGGCGGTCATCATGGTTTTCCCGGAGCTCCTGATCCGGCTTTTCACTACGGAGGACGAGCTGGTTCGGGTAGGGGTGCCCGCCCTGCGTACTTATTTCTCGCTCTTTATGTTCATGTCTTTACAGCTGGCGGGGCAATCCATTTTCACCGCTCTGGGGCGGGCCAAAAATGCCATCTTTTTCTCCCTCCTCCGCAAGGCCTTCATCAATGCCCCGCTCACTCTGCTGCTGCCCTATGTCTTTGGCACCAACGGCGTATTCATTGCCGAGGCCGCCTCGCAGTTCCTGGGAGGGCTGGCCTGCTTCACCACCATGTACTTTGTGGTCTACCGGCCTATGGGCCGGCTGGAGGCTGCGGAAACGAGCGCGTCAACATAAGATGAAACAAACGGCTGCCCGATACCGGGCAGCCGTTTGTTTCATCTGTGTGCAGACGATGGAGACAGGTATGAGCGGGGCGGCAGGAAAAAGGTCCTGAATGTCGCTTCTGCCGGGAAAAACTTTCACAGCTGCGCATAGGATAGGAAAAAGAGGGGGGAGGGACATGGAGCGGCGGTATACGCTGGAGGGCGGCGGCAGTCTGACCGTGCAGGCGGATGAGCTCCGGGCGGTGCTGACGGCGGAGCGGGCATCGGACAGCCGGGGACTTTACAAGGCCTATCTCCGGGGGCCTACCGGCCGGGCGCTGCTGGGTACTTTGGCGCCGGAAAACGGACAGCTCCGAATCAGGCGCACCCTGACCCTGGACGCCCTGGAGCGGCAGGGTGCCTGGCCGCCGGTGGGGGGAGAGCTGGAACTGGCCTTTGCCTTCGGGAGAGAGAAGGCGCCCTCCGGATGGAGCTGGACGGAACCGGAGAAGCTGACATTCGGAGAAGAGGCCCTCCGGGCCATGGCGGTCCGGCAGGGGCGGGCCCTCTTCCAAACCGTGGACGGGGGATTCCGGCTGGCCTTTCCCTTCTCCTGTGCCCGGCCCTTTCCTCTGCCGGGGCTTTTTTGCCTGGCCAGACTGGGCATGATAGAGGGGGAACGCCACATCTGCTTTCAGTTTGACCGGAAGGGCTGGCCCATTCTGCCGGATAGAGGACGGGGATCGGGTGTTTGTTGACCGCCCGGCGGCACTGTGATACACTGTAAAAGAATACCGCTTCGGAGCGAGCGGAGACCTGCTGCCCTCCGAAGCCGGGCGACGAGAGCCGTGGACAGGCTCCGTGCCCATCCTGAACAGATACGGAGAAGAGATACATGACCGATTATTTCCACTTGCACGCAACACCTGACGAGATCCGGGCCATCAGCAGTCTGGGCCTTGCGCATCTGGGCGACGGCGTCTTTGAGCTGATGGTACGCTCCTGGCTGGTGCTCCGCGGAAAGGCCACCTCCCGGGGACTCCACAAGGCCACCGTCCACTTTGTGGCGGCGCCCGCCCAGGCGGCCATGGCCAAAAAGCTGGAGGGCGTCCTCACCGAGGAGGAACAGGACGTGTTCCGCCGGGGCCGGAACACCAGCCCCCACACCATTCCCAAGGCGGCCAGCCGGGAGGAGTACCAGACGGCCACCGCCCTGGAGGCCCTCTTCGGCTACCTCTACCTCCAGGGGCGGACGGACCGGCTCAACGAGCTGTTTACCCTGATGATGGAGGAGTGACGCGGCATGGCATTGGATGCGATCTGCCTGACGGCAGTGCTGGAGGAGCTTAGAAAGGTGCTGGAGGGCGGACGGATCGACAAGGTCTACCAGCCCAGCCGGGACGAGATCGTCCTGGCTGTCCGGGGCGCGGGAGCGAATGTGAAGCTCCTCCTCTCCGCCAGCCCCAACGGTCCCCGGCTGCACCTGACCAAGGAGGTCCGGGAGAACCCGGCCCAGCCCCCCATGTTCTGTATGCTCCTGCGCAAGCACCTCACCGGTGCACGGTTCCTCCGGCTGGAGCAGCCGGAACTGGAGCGCATCGTGCTGCTGCGGCTGGAATCCACCGACGAGCTGGGGGACAAGGTCGGCCGCACCCTGGTGCTGGAGGCCATGGGCCGCCGGGCCAACCTCGTTCTGCTGGACGGCGAGGACCGGATCATCGACTGTGTCCGCCGGGTGGAGGGAGATGTGGCCACCGGCCAGCGGGGCATCATGCCCGGCCTTCTCTACCGCCTCCCCGATCCCAGGCCGGGTCTGCCCCCGCTGCTGGAGCGGGAGCTGGACTTTCGCTCCAACGGCGTGAGCCGAGGGGAGAGTCTGGCGGAGAAGCTGGAGCGCCTCAGGGAGGCGGTAGGCCCGGAGGGTTATGTGCCCTACGGCCTTGTGCGGGAGGACAAGCTGGTGGACTTCACCTTCCTCCCCATCCTCCAGTACGGGCCCAGTACGGAGCTCCGGCGCTATGAGAGCTTTTCCAAGCTCCTGGACGACTTTTATGCCAGTCGGGCCACAGCGGAGAAGGTGGGCCAGCGGGGCGCCGACCTCCAGAAGGCGGTGAGCCGGGTCCGGGACCGGGTGGCCCGGCGTGTGGCCCAGCAGGAGCTGGAGCGGGAGGCCACCAAGGACCGGGAGCGGAAACGGGAGCTGGGGGATATCCTCACCTCCAACCTTTACGCTCTCCACAAAGGTATGGGGACGGTGCGCCTCACCGACTACTACGACCCCGAGGGCCGGGAGGTGGACATCTCGCTGGACCCTCTTCTCACCCCACAGCAGAACGCCGCCAAGTACTATAAGGAGTACAACAAGGCCAAGACGGCCGAGGTGGTGCTGGGGGAGCAGATCGAGAAGGGCAAGCGGGAGCTGGAGTACCTGGACAGCGTGTTGGAGGCCATCGTCCTGGCCGAGGGCGAGCGGGACCTTGCGGAGATCCGCCAGGAGCTCACGGACACCGGGTACCTCCGCCGGGGGGCCAAGGCAGCCAAGCGGATGAAGGTGGCGGCCAAGCCCATGGAGTTCCGCTCCACTGCCGGACTGCGTATCTCAGTGGGTAAGAACAATACCCAGAATGATCTCCTCACTGCCAAACAGGCGGGGAAGGGGGATCTGTGGCTCCACACCCAGAAGATCCACGGCTCCCACGTGATCCTGTGGACTGAGGGACGGACCCCGGATGCCGGGAGCATCGAGGAGGCGGCCAAGCTGGCGGCCTGGTTCTCCCAGGCCCGGGATGGAAAGAAGGTGCCGGTGGATTACACTCCGGTGAAGTATGTAAAAAAGCCCGCCGGGGCAAAGCCGGGCATGGTGGTCTACACCACCTACCAGACCGCTTACGTGGACCCGGACGGGGAGCTGGCCAAGCGGCTGCGAGTAAAATAAAAAGGCGGAAAAACGGGAGGCGTATGTGATATGAAATGGGTCTGTTGGGAGTGCGGCCACGAAAACCACTATCATTTTATCAAAGCTGTGCAGGACAAGTGCCCTCAGTGCGGCGCACAGCTGAAGATCAGCCAGGCTCCGCTGGCCAGCTCCAGCAACATCGCCGGATTTTTGCTGATGTTCGGCGGTGTGTTCTGGGGCTATGACAATCTGGTGGACAAGTATATGAGCTTTACCACCTTCGGCATCCTTGCGGTGCTCTTTGCCTTTGTGGTGGGGGTCCTCATGGTGCTGCTGGGGCTGTCTCTCTATAACCGGGCGGCCAGGGACCACAGGGAGGGGGAGCGGCTCTGATGGAGACCTGCCACATCCTGGTGGTAGAGGACGACCAGGACATCAACCGGCTCCTGTGCCGCATCCTCGCCGACGGCGGCTATGACGTCCGCCCGGCCTTTTCCGGCAGCGAGGCGGTGCTGTGGGCGGAACAGTATGACTACGACCTGGTGCTGCTGGACCTGATGCTGCCGGGGATCACCGGTGAGGAGTTCATCGCCCGGATGCGGAAGAAGCGCACCATGCCTATTATCGTTCTCTCGGCCAAAGCTGGACTGGAGGACCGGGT
The DNA here is from genome assembly GCF_944387245.1 of uncultured Intestinimonas sp. Classification (GTDB taxonomy): domain Bacteria; phylum Bacillota; class Clostridia; order Oscillospirales; family Oscillospiraceae; genus Intestinimonas. Next base: position 7,334 of record NZ_CALXEE010000001.1, read on the forward strand.
GAACGTGCTGCGGCTGGGTGCCGACGACTTCATTCCCAAGCCCTTTGACAACGCCGAGGTCCTGGCTCGGGTGGAGGCACAGCTCCGCCGGTACAAGCAGTTCTCCGCGCCCGGAGGCGGCCAGGTGCTGCGCTGCGGGGACCTGGAGCTGGACCGGGAGGCCATCCGGGTCACCGCCGGAGGGAGAGAGGTGGCCCTCACCGCCCGGGAGTTCGAGATCCTCACCCTTCTCATGTCCCATCCCAGGAAGGTCTTTACCCGGGAGCAGCTCTATGAGAGCGCCTGGGGCGGGGAATACATGGGGGATGACAACACCGTAAACGTACATATCTCCAACCTGCGCTCCAAGCTCTCCAAGGTGTCGGACCGGGAGTATATCAAGACGGTGTGGGGCATCGGCTTCAAGATGAACGCGGAGTGAGAATGGATTTAATCTTTTCTTCACCTTTGCTTTATGCGGGCTTGCTGCCTTTCCGCTATGATGAAACCAAGATCAAAAGGAAAGGCTGATGCCAGATGTCAGAACCCATCTTAGTGACCCGCGGGCTCACCAAGAAATACGGTACCAACCTGGCGGTGGAGGATGTGGAGCTCCGGCTGGAGAAGGGCCAGATCTACGGCCTGGTAGGCCGCAACGGAGCGGGCAAGACCACCATCATCCGCATGCTCACCGCTCAGACGGTGCCCACCTCCGGGGAGATTGAGCTCTTCGGCGAGACCACTGAAAAGGGGCTCTCCGCCGCCCGGGCCCGGCTGGGAGCCATGGTGGAAATCCCCAGCTTCTACCCCTACCTCACCGCCGCCGAGAACCTGGAGTACTACCGCCGCCAGCGGGGTATTCCCGGCCGGGACTGTGTGTCCCGGGTGCTGGACCAGGTGGGCCTGAGAGGGACGGGAAAGAAAAAGTTCAAGCAGTTTTCCCTGGGTATGAAGCAGCGGCTGGGGTTGGCCCTGGCGCTCATGGACAACCCCGATCTGCTGCTGCTGGACGAGCCCATCAACGGTCTGGACCCGGAGGGGATCGTGGAGTTCCGCAACCTGTTGTTGGAACTCAACCGCCAGCGGGAGACCACCATCCTCATCTCCAGCCACATCCTCTCAGAACTCTCCAACGTGGCCACCCACTACGGCTTTTTGGATAAGGGCCACATGCTGGAGCAGATCTCCGCCCAGAAGCTGCGGGAGAAGTGCCGTGCCTGTCTCCAACTCACGGTGGACGACGCCTCCAGAGCCGCCCTGGCCCTGGAGCAGCGGCTGGACACCCGGGAGTATGAGGTGCTCCCAGGCAATGTGCTGCGGCTCTATGCCTTCCTGGACCGGCCCCAGGTGGTCACCGCCGCCCTTGTGGAGGAGGGCGTAGCTCTCATCGGGGCGGAGAGTAAGAATACCGACCTGGAGGACTACTTCCTGGGCCTGATCGGAGGTGTCCGCCATGCTTGACTACCTCCGTGCCGAGTGCTATAAGATGCTCCACCGGTCCTATCTGTGGATGGCCCTCCTTATTGTGGGAGGACTGGAGCTGGTACTGGTCCTGCTGTGGGCCTGGCTCAATGGGGACGCAGTCAACATGACGGCCTCCGCGGGCTTTACCATGCTGCTCTACCTTTTGTCCCTGGGCTATTACGCCACAGCCATCACCTCTGACATCGTTTTCTCCGACCAGTACAAGTTCAACACCCTGAAAAATGAGGTGGCCTACGGTATCCTTCGGACCCGAATCTACCTGGGCAAACTCTTTGCCGGCGTTCTGCTGTCCATTGGGACCTGCGCCCTGCTGCTGGGCTGGTATGCTCTGCTGTGTGCCCTCATGCTCCCCGGAGACGACGCTGCCCTGGAGGCCCTGAAGGTGCTGGGCTTTGCGCTGCTTTGTGCCTTCCCGGTGTGGCTGGGTGCCCAGGCCCTCTTCACCATGTGCGCCTTCACCATTCGGGGCAACACCGCCGGTACCATCCTGGGCCTGGGAATTCTGGCCATTCTCGGACAGCTGCTCACCTTCCTGTCTCTGTTGGTCAGCTTGCCCGCCCCCGCCCTGGCGGACGCTCTGCTGGCGGTTAAGGGGCTCCTCCTTACCTCGCCCCTGGAGAACCTCACCGACGCCATCTGGGACTGGTCCCGGGTGGCCTGGGCCTGGGCCGTGGGTGCGGGCTGGTGTGTGGGTACCACGGCCTTGGGCCTGTGGTGCTTCCGCCGGCGCGAGATCAGCTGAAAGGAGGCCGGGACGGCCATGCTCAACTATCTCAGTGCCGAGCTGTGGCGGATGACCCGGCGGCGGACCGCCTGCCTGGGCTGGGGGATCTATTTGCTCCTGACCTTTTTGACGGGACTTACCCTCAGAGGAAATCCGCCTTCGGAGTGCCTCCAGGCCTTCCAAAACTTTATGGTGATCGGACTCTATGTGGCGCTGCCACTGGCTGACTGGGCGGGAGGCGGACTGGATCGGGCGGGAAGCCTGACCAATGAGGTCTCCTTCGGCCTGCCACGGGTCCGAATTTACCTGGGGAAGCTCTATGCCGCCCTGCTGGTGGGGACAGCTCTCTTCCTGCTCACCACGGTGGCCTTTTTTCTGGGAGCACTCTCTCCCTCTGCTGTGCTGGCTTTGAGCCGGGAGGACAGGGCGCTGGCGAGCATGGCCCTGCTGATCGCTATGCTCCACTCCCTGCCCCGATATGTGGGAGCGGTGTCCCTGGCCTATTTTCTGGTCTTTACCATCCGTCCTGCCGGAGCGGGAACGGTACTTTATTACCTCTACATCATCCTGGGCGAGTTGACCCTGGCCGCAGTCCGGGTGATGGGCATGGGAGTGGTGGGAGACCTGATCAACCGTCTGGCCGAGATGGTGCGGCCCTTTCTGCTCACCAGTGCCTATTTTGTCTATAGCTATGGGAATGCTCCACCCACGCTGGGCAACAGTTGGCTGACGGGGACCCTATGGCTGGGGCTCACCACGGGGCTGGGGCTGCTGCTGTTCCGGCGTCGGGAAATCCGATAGAAAGGGGAGAAGCGAGCATGCTCATCCTGCTGGTGGTACTGGGTCTGCTCTGCCTGGTGCTGGGTCTGCGGCTCTATGCCCTGGAGCGGGACATCCGCACCTGTGCCAAGCAGCTCCGCTCCGGGCGTCCCCGGGTATCCATGGCGGCCCCCAACGCCGCGGCGGAGGAGCTGCTCACGGCCATCAACGCCCTGCTGGACCTGCGGGAGCGGGAAGAGGGGGACTACCGCCGTCAGGAGCAGGCCATCCGGCAGCAGATCGCCAACATCTCCCACGACCTGCGCACCCCCCTCACCTCTATCCTGGGCTATCTCCAGCTGCTGGAGGGGGAGGGCCTGACGGGAGAGGAGCGGCGGGAGTATCTGGCCATTGTCCAAGGCCGGGCTAAGGCCCTCCAGAGTATGATCGTCAGCTTCTATGACCTCTCCCGGCTGGAGGGGGGCGAGTATCCCCTCTCCCGGGAGCGTGTGGATCTTTACCACGTGCTCAGCGAGCTGGTGGCGGAATTCTATAACGACTTCGAAGGATTTGATATGACGGTAGAGCTCCGGGAGGGCCTGCCGGCCGTGATCGCCGACCCGGCGGGGGTATTGAGGGTGTTCACCAACCTCATCCGCAACGCCATGGAGCATGGCAGATCCAGAATGTCCATCCTCCTTTATCAGGAGGGCGACGAGGTGGTGTCTGTCTTCGCCAATGACGCTCCCGGCCTGACTCAGGAGGATGTGGAGCACGTGTTTGACCGGTTCTTTACTGCTGACAAGATGCGCACCGGCCAGTCCACCGGACTGGGCCTGGCCATTGTGAAAGCCCTGGTGGAGCGGATGGGACATACCGTCTCCGCTGAGCTGGATGGGGACCTCTTCCGTGTGATGGTGCGCTGGTGTGTGGCCAAATAAGGAAAAACCGCCGCTTTTCCGAAATATCCGGAAAAGCGGCGGTTTTGATTTACATTCAGATGGTCCACTCACTGTGGATGACTCCCACCAGTCGATAGGAGCCGTTGCCGTCTACATCGCGGAAGACCAGCTTAAGGGCGCACCAGTCCAGGCCGCCCACCTCCGGGTCCTGACCCGGGAAGTAGTACTCCAAAAAACGGTCCCCCGGATAGGCGTCCTGTACGTTCTCCAGGGAGTTGCCGGAGGAGAGGACAGAGTCCACTCCGATGATAGGAGCCTGGGTATAGTCAATGTTAAAGACGTAGGCGTCCAGATACTCCGGTAGCGTCATGGTGATGGGTTCCCCCTTGCCCTGGGTATAGCCCCAGACATAGCGGGTGCCGTTGGCGCCCGCCTGGGAGAGTTGGTCGGGGGAGAATGTGAGATCGCTGTGGGGGTCCACGGTGGAATAGGGAGTAAAGGTCACACCCCGCTCCGGGTCCACCAAAGTGGACAACGTCTGGATATCGTCCTTTTTGAGGGCGGAGAGGACGGCATTTCCCGCATCTAACAGCGGGGCGTTGCTGTCCGGATCGACGGAGCTAGCCGGAGTGTGGGGGCTGAGCAGGGCGGTGCTTGGAGTGGTGGCAGCTGCGGCGCTTGAGGCCAGAAGCCCGCGGCCGTCAAGCTGACTGAAGTTGAGGAGCAGACCGGCGGTGGCGCCCAGGATGAGGGCCAGCACGCACAGGAGAGCGCTTCGTTTCATAAATGCCTTCTTTCCACCGGCGAAGAGGTCACGCCGGGCGTTTAAGATGGGGGAGTTCCTCTACCGGAGACGGAAGAACGGCACTGGCCCCAAACTGGTATACTACATTGTAGCGAAACGACGGAAAAATTGCAATTACAAATGGTTACAACCGGCTGGGAGAAGGCGGTTTTCTTGCAAAAATAGGTGAGATGTGGTAGAATCAAACTACCCTAATGTTACAGGAGGCGAGCAGATGCAGCAGCATGAGCTTCAGTTCCATATTCAGTGTAAAGAAGGCGACGTAGGTCGGTATTGTATCCTGCCGGGCGATCCCGGCCGGTGCGAGAAGATTGCCGCCTATTTTGATGATCCCGTCAAGGTCCAGTCCAACCGGGAATATACCGTCTATACCGGCACGCTCCTGGGGGAGAAGGTTTCTGTGTGTTCCACCGGTATCGGCGGTCCCTCCGCCGTCATCGCCATGGAGGAGCTCCATGCCATCGGTGCCGACACCTTCATCCGGGTGGGCACCTGCGGCGGCATCGCCCTTCAGGTCCAGAGCGACGACGTGGTCATCGCCACCGGCGCTGTCCGCCATGAGGGCGCCAGCCGGGAGTACGCCCCCATCGAGTTCCCCGCCGTGTCCGACTACCGCATCCAGGAGGCCCTGGTTCAGGCCGCCAAGAGCTTGGGCAAGCCCTGGCACGCCGGTGTGGTCCAGTGCAAGGACTCCTTCTACGGCCAGCACGACCCCGCCCGCATGCCGGTAAGCTATGAGCTCCAGGCCAAGTGGGAGGCGTGGAAGCGCCTGGGCGTCCTGGCCTCCGAGATGGAGTCCGCTGCCCTCTTCTGCTGTGCCGCCGCCCTGGGCGTGCGCTGCGGTTCCTGCTTCCACGTGGTGTGGAACCAGGAGCGGGAGGCCGCTGGCCTGGATCAGCAGGAGAGCCATGATACTTCCGCCGCCATCGAGGTAGGCATCGAGGCCCTCAAAATCCTCATCCGGGAGGAGCAGGCCAAGCAGGGCTGAAACGAACGCTTGTAAAGAGCGCCCATGGGTGCGGTCCCACAACCGCCCCGTGGGCGCTCTTTTGTCACCATCTCCCCAAGTGGTACATAGGCTGGGCGGAGGAGGTGGTCCCATGGCGACGATCAGCCTGTGTATGATCGTAAAGAATGAGGAGAAGGTGCTGGGCCGCTGCCTGGACAGTGCGGCGGGGCTGGTGGACGAGATGGTCGTCGTGGACACCGGCAGCACCGACGCCACCAGAGAGGTGGCCCTGTCCTACACCGACCGTGTCTACGACTTCCCCTGGCGGGACGACTTCGCTGCCGCCCGGAATTTTGCCTTTTCCAAAGGGCGGATGGAGTACCTCATGTGGCTGGATGCGGACGATGTCCTGCTTCCGGAGGACCGGGAGGCATTTCTGGACCTCAAGCGGACCCTGTCCCCCGATGTGGATATGGTGATGATGCCCTACCACAGCGGCCTGGACGAGGGCGGGCGGCCGGTCTTCACCTGTTACCGGGAGCGGCTGGTGCGGAATCTGGGCCGGGACCTGTGGGAGGGGGCGGTCCACGAGGCCATCGCCCCCTTCGGCAAGATGGTCTGGTCCAAGGCGGCGGTGACCCACCGGAAGGAGGGGGCCGGCGATCCGGATCGGAACCTGCGCATCTATGAGCAAAAAAAGGCCCGAGGGGAGGACTTCTCTCCTCGGGAGCGGTTCTATTATGCCCGGGAGCTCATGGACCACCGGAGGTACGGGGCGGCGGCGGAAGTGCTGGAGCAGTTCCTGGACCGTGGAGGCGGCTGGGTGGAGAACGAGATTGAGGCCTGCCGGCTTCTGTCCCGATGCCGTCTGGAGGGGGGAGATGAGGCCGGAGCCCTCCAGGCCCTGCTGGACAGCTTCCGCTATGACGATCCCAGGGCGGAGACCTGCTGCGCCCTGGGTGCCTACTTCCAGGCCCGGGAGACGTGGCGGCGGGCCATCTTCTGGTATGAGCTGGCCCTCACCCGGGAGCGGAGCGACGAGGGCGGCGGCTTTGTCCAGCCGGACTGTTACGGCTTCCTTCCCTGCATCCAGCTGTGCGTGTGCAATGACCGCCTTGGCCGCCATGCGGAGGCCGAAGCCTGGAACCAGCGGGCAGGCAGCTACAAGCCGGATGATCCCTCCTATCTCTGGAATCTGGCCTATTTCCGTTCTCTGTCCTGAAAAAGTCCCCTGTTTTCCCGACACGGAAAGCAGGGGACTTTTGTCGATTATGATTGACCATGCAACTATTATATGATATCCTGTACAGGCCCTGGGAAACGGCGGCCGAGAGAGCGCCGTGAGCATGGAGCACCACGGAAAGGGGACAGGCACTATGGACGAGTCTGTGTTCCTGGGTCGGAACATCTCCATCGCCTATCGGATGGCCAACCGCTTTTATGACCGGGTCCTGGCGCCATGGGGGATCGGCTGCGGCCAGCAGTTCTTCCTCCTGCGCATCCATGAGCACCGGGGGATCAGCATGTACGATCTGGCGCGGATGGGCCTCTACGACAAGGGGACGGTGACCCGGGCGGTACAGAAGCTGGAGGAGCTGGGCTATGTCCGCTCTGAGGCGGACGAGCACGACAAGCGGGTACGGCGGCTGTATGCCACGGAGGCGGCCGAGCCTGTGGTCCGGGAGGCCTCTGCCGCCCGCGTCCGTTGGAACGAGATGCTTACCCGGGGGATGACACCGGAGGAGGCGGAGGCGGCCAAGGGCCTGGTGGCCCGCATTGCCGAAAACGCCCTTCTGGCACTGGAACAGGAGGAGAAAGAGAACAATGGCATCTGAACAGTTGGAACAGGGGAGACGACCGGGGGAAAACCCTCTGGGCTATGAGCCCGTCGGCAAACTGCTGTTGGCATTTTCCGTGCCTTCGGTGGTCTCCATGCTGGTCAACTCGGTCTACAACATCGTGGACCAGATCTTCATCGGCCAGGGCGTGGGCGTGCTGGGCAACGCCGCCACCACCATCGCCTTCCCGGTGGTCACCATCATGCTGGCCGTATCCACCATGATCGGCTCCGGCGGCTGCGCCTACGCCTCCATCAAGATGGGCGAGGGCGACGAGGAGGCCGCGGGGCGCACCCTCAACAACCTGTTTATCCTGTCCATCCTGGCCGGCATCGCCATGATGGCCCTGGGCCTGATTTTCCTGGAGCCCATGCTCCGGGCCTTCGGCGCCAAGGATACCGTGATGCCCTATGCCAAGGATTACACCTCTGTCATTCTGATTGGCGCTCCCTTCAGCGTGTTGTCGGTGACCCTCTCCAACATGGTCCGGGCCGACGGCAGTCCCAGAATGTCCATGTACGGCATCATCATTGGCGCCGTCCTCAACACCATCCTGGACCCCATCTACATTTTCATCTTCCACTGGGGCGTCCGTGGCGCCGCCATCGCCACCATCACCTCCCAGCTCATCTCCGCTGTGGTCCTGGCCCTCTACTTTTGGAAAAAGGGCATCCACATGCGCTTTGACCGGCGTCTTATGGGGCTGCGGGGAGACCTGTGCAGCCGTATCTGCGCCCTGGGCATCTCCTCCGGCATCACCCAGGGCGTGGCCTGCATCATGCAGATTGTCATGAACAATTCCCTAAAGTACTACGGAGACCTGAACCCCGTGGGTGGTGAGACCGCCCAGGCGGCCATGGGCATCGTCATGAAGATCGCCATGATCCTGGGCTCCATCTGCGTGGGCATCGGTATGGGCGCTCAGGCCATCCTGGGCTTCAACCGGGGTGCCCGGAAGTTCCACCGGGTGAAAAAGACCTATCTCATCGCCGTCATCACCGCCACAGTGGCAATTACCGCCGGCTGGGTGGTCTGCCAGACGGTGCCTGAGCTCATCCTCTCCCTCTTTGGCAGCGGCGACCAGAACTTCGCTGACTTCGGTGTCCGGTGCATGAGGACCTACATGTTTGGAATCTTCTGCGCCGGTTTCCAGATTATTTCCACAAGCTACTTCCAGGCCACCGGCCAGCCGCTGAAGGCGTCGCTGCTCTCCATGCTGCGGCAGTTGCTGCTGCTCATCCCCCTGCTGCTCATTCTGCCCATCTTTTTCGGCCTGGACGGCATCCTCTACGCCGGCCCCATCGCCGACATCTCCTCGGGGATCATCGTGGCCCTCTTCATCGTCCCTGAGATGCTGAAGCTGGGCCGCCTGATGGCCCAGGAGGACGCCCAGCGGCTCCCCGAACGATAAGGAAAAGGTCCCGGTACATCCGTGATGTACCGGGACCTTTCTGCATGTTCAGTGGTGTTCGCCGGAGCAGTGGCAGCTGCCGCCGCAGCTCCCGCCGCAGCTCCCGCCGTAGCCGGAGCAGCCGCCCTCCTTGTGGCCCTTGACCACGCTGCGGGCGGCCAGGCCCAGAATGGCCAGCACGATGACGCCGACGATGATGGTTTCCATAGAGAAAAGCCTCCTTTCAGAGATGAGATGGTTCAGGTCCGGACGGCGTCCACGGCCCGGAGCCGGACGGTGTCGCCCTGGTAGCCCTTGCGGAAGAGCAGGAAGATGAGGGCGGCCAGGCAGAGGACGGCGGCCACGGTGCCCGCACCAAAGCTAACCTGACCGGTGATGAGACCGCCAAACTGATAGACCATCAGGGAGATCACATAGGCAAAGCCGCACATATAGCCGATGGCGCCCAGAGTCCACTTGGGGCTGTTCATCTCCCGTTTGATGGCGCCCATGGCGGCGAAGCAGGGGGCGCACAGTAGGTTGAAGATCATGAAGCTGTAGGCGGTGATGCCGGTGAAGTCGCGGGCGATGTTGCCCCAGATCTCGTCGCCGTTGTCGGAGAGCTCACCGGCGAACTGGTAGAGGACGCCGAAGGTGCCCACCACGTTCTCCTTGGCCACAAGGCCGGTGAAGACGGCCACGGCGGGCTTCCAGGAGCCGAAGCCCAGAGGGGCGAAGAGGAAGGCGATGCCGGAGCCGATGGTGGCCAGCAGGGAGGTGTTGTTGTCCTCCACGGCCTGGAGAGTGCCGTCCACCATGCCATAGCCCTGGAGGAACCACAGTACCACGGAGGAGAGGAGGATCACGGTGCCTGCCCGCTTGATGAAGGACCAGCCCCGCTCCCAGGTGCCCCGGAGGATGTTGACGGGCTTGGGGATGTGGTAGGCGGGCAGTTCCATGACGAAGGGGGCGGGGTCGCCGGCAAAGATGCGGGTTTTCTTCAGGATGATGCCGGAGATGACCACGGCGGCTACGCCAATGAAGTAGGCAGAGGTGGCCACCCAGGCCGAGCCGCCGAAGAGGGCGCCGGCAAAGAGGCCGATGATGGGCATTTTGGCGCCGCAGGGGATGAAGCCGGTGGTCATGACGGTGAGCTTGCGGTCACGGTCCTGCTCGATGGTGCGGGAGGCCATGATGCCGGGGACGCCGCAGCCGGTGGCCACCAGCATGGGGATGAAGCTCTTGCCGGAAAGGCCGAAGCGGCGGAAGATCCGGTCCATGATAAAGGCGATGCGGGCCATGTAGCCGATGTCCTCCAGGATGCACAGCAGGAGGAAGAGGACCAGCATCTGGGGCACGAAGCCGAGGACCGCGCCCACGCCGGCCACGATGCCGTCCATGACGAGGCCGTAGAGCCACTGGGCGATGACGGGGGCGCCGTCGGCGCCCAGGAGGAAGCCGTTGAGGAAGTTGGGGACGATCTGGCCGAAGAGAACGTCGTTGGTCCACTCGGTGGCGGCGGTGCCGATGGAGATGGGGATGGTAACGGTATCCGTCTCAATGGCAAAGCTGCCCATGGAGAGGGCGTATACCAGGAACATGACTACGGCGAAGATGGGCAGGGCCAGCACCCGGTGGGTGACGATCCGGTCGATCTTGTCCGAGGTGGAGAGGCCGGCGCGGACCTTTTTCACACAGTGGTCCATGACCTTGGAAATATAGGTATATCGCTCGTTGGTGATGATGGACTCGCTGTCATCGTCCATGGCGTCCTCGCAGTCCTTGATGAGGCCCTCCAGGCGGGCGGAGACGTCGGCGGAGAGGGTGAAGCCGGCCATGACCTTCTCATCCCGCTCGAAGAGCTTGATGGCATACCAGCGCAGAGAGTCGGAGGGGACCACGTCCTTCACCAGCTGGGAAATGGAGCTGAGGGCCTCCTCCACCGGCTGGGCAAAGGCATGCCGGGGGGCAAAGGACTCCTTGGTCAGGGCCAGGGCGGCGGCCTTTTCGGCGGCGGCTATACAGCCCTCGCCTCTGACGGCGGCGGTCTCCACCACCGGACAGCCCAGGGTGGCCGAGAGTTTGGCAGTGTCGATCTTATCGCCCCGTTTCTTGACCACGTCGATCATGTTGAGGGACACCACCACCGGGATGCCCAGCTCCAGCAGCTGGGTGGTGAGGTAGAGGTTGCGCTCGATGTTGGAGGCATCCACCAGGTTGAGGATGACGTCGGGACGCTCACGGGTCAGGTAGTTCCGGGCCACCACCTCTTCCAAGGTGTAGGGGGACAGGGAGTAGATGCCGGGCAGGTCCATGATGGCCACATCCTTGCGGCCCTTGAGCCGGCCCTCCTTTTTCTCCACGGTGACGCCCGGCCAGTTGCCCACGAACTGGGCGGAGCCGGTGAGGGCGTTGAACATGGTGGTCTTGCCGCAGTTGGGATTGCCGGCAAGGGCGATGGTGATAGACATGTTGATCGATTCCTCCTCTGCGGGGGCATCCCCGCTGACAAATTCAGTCTTTGAAGGCTGGTTATCTCTTGCTAACTCAAATACAAAAGGGATGGGCGGTCTCCCGCCCGTTCTGTGTGCTCACTGCACCTCGATACACTCGGCGTCGCCCTTGCGGATGGACAGCTCGTATCCGCGGACGGTGATCTCCACGGGGTCGCCCAGGGGAGCGACCTTGCGGACATAGACGGTGGCGCCCTTGGTGATGCCCATGTCCATGATGCGCCGGCGCAGGGCACCCTCGCCGTTGAGCCGGGTCACCTGTACGGTCTGTCCCACTTTGACGTTTCTCAAAGTCACGATGGTTTCCTCCTCTCCTTGCTGTTACACCAGGATGCGCCCCGCCATGCTCTTACTCAGGGCGATGCGGGTATCCTTGACATTGACGATCAGGTTTCCGCCCATTTCGGAGATTACGGTCACCTCGCCGCCCTCCACCAAGCCAAGGCTCTCCAGAAAACGGCGTGTGTCGTCTCGTCCATTGATCTTTTTTACCCGGTTGGCAGAACCGGAAGGGGCCATAGTCAGGGGCATGATAACGATCACCTCTCCTTATGATACCGCTGTGTGCAGGGGCACGCAGCAAACGGTTAGCTATTACTAACTATCTGACGACGGTTAGTTTACCATTGCTAACCGATCCTGTCAATACCCCGCAGGAAAAATTCTCCGTGGGGGACCGGAGGACCGCACCCCTTGTGCCCGGAGCGGGAATGTGCTAAAATATAACAATACCATCTGCCCGTGGCGTTGACGCGGGGACAGTCTGACCGGGAGGGAAACCCATTGAAGATCCAAGAATCGGCGGAGGACTACCTGGAGGCCATCCTGGCCATCCGGGAGGCGAAGGGGACGGCACGCTCCATCGATGTGGCCCACCGCCTGAACTATTCCAAGCCCAGTGTGAGCCGGGCCATGAGTCTGCTACGGGAAAACGGCTATGTGACTATGGACAAGGATGGCCTGCTGGACCTTACCGATGCGGGGATGGCCATCGCCTCCCGGATCTACGAGCGGCACCGATTCCTCACCGAATGGCTCACCGCCCTGGGGGTGAGCCCGGAGGTGGCGGCGGAGGACGCCTGCCGCATCGAGCACGACATCAGCGAGGAGACGTTTTCCCGCCTGAAGGCCCATATTGCCCCCAAGGAATCACAGTAATGTCCTGCCCGCCGGAATCCGGCGGGCAGAATTTTTTTGCCTGACCCCTTGACAGGGACGAGTGGGGTGTGGTATCCTCCAGGTGGTTAGCAAAAGCTAACTAGAGAGAAACGGAGGGGATGTGAGCCCCCCTTTCTTTTTCAAATATGGTTAGCAAGAACTAACTAAAAGAAAAGGAGAAGACCGACCATGAAACGGACCCTGGATCAGATTTTGGCCTATCACTGCGCGCCTGCGCTGGCGGGCCTGAAGCCCTCCAACCTCGTCTCCCTCTCCCGGGAGGAGTTTCCCGACCTGGAGGAGCGGCTGGAGGAGTACCGGCGGCTTTTTGCCCCCAGAGGGGTGGCCTTCCGCACCATGTGCGGCTGCGGCCGAAACCTGCTGGTGCTGGTCTACCGTCCGGCGGAGCTGGAGCGAGCCCTGCGGGCGCCGCTGTCGGCGGCCCTGCTGAAAAAGGACGGCTACGACGCCGGGGAGGATCTGGGGGCCATGCTGGACCGGCTGGGCCGGAGGCTCCGGGCAGAGGGGGACTTTCCCCATGAGATCGGTCTTTTCCTGGGCTATCCGCCGGAGGATGTGGCGGGCTTCCAGCGCCACCGTGGCCGTAACTGCAAGCTGTGCGGACACTGGAAGGTCTATTCCGACGTGGAGCGGGCCAAGGCCCTGTTCCGGCGGTACGACCGGTGCCGGGAGTACCTTTGCGCCCGGCTGGCCATGGGCATGACCCTGGGCCAGGTGTTCCGGGCGGCGTGAATCTCTTCAAAGTACGACAACCTTTTTCAAACAACACAGGAGGGAAATTACCATGAGCAAGATGACTGTGATCTACTGGTCCCAGACCGGCAATACCGAGGCCATGGCCAAGGCCATCGCCCAGGGGGCGGAGGCCGCCGGCGCCGAGGTGAAGCTGCTGACGGTGTCTGAAGCCTCCGAGGCCGACGTCACCGGCAGCGACCTGGTGGCCTTTGGCTGCCCTGCCATGGGGGCCGAGGTGCTGGAGGAGGACGAGTTCGAACCCTTCTTCACCTCCGTCGAGGATAAGCTCTCCGGCAAGAAGGTGGCCCTTTTCGGCTCCTACGGCTGGGGTGACGGTCAGTGGATGCGGGACTGGTGGGACCGCGCGGAGCGGGACGGCGCCGTTCTCTACGGCGGCGAAGGTCTGATGATCAATGAGACGCCGGATGACGAGGGCCTGGGGCGCTGCCGGGCCTTCGGCGGCGGCTTCGCCGGCGCGTAAGGAAAGGAGGCGGCAGGAATGGGTATGTCTGCGGCGGCCACACGGTATCTGCTCACCATCTATCAGCTCAGCGGCGAGGGGGCGCCCGTGCGCTCGGTGGACATCTCCCGGGCCCTGGGGGTCTCTCCCGCCAGTGTGGTCCACATGATGGGGGTGCTGAGTCAGGAGGGACTGGTCAGCAAACGGCACTACGGCCGGGTGCAGCTCACCGGGGAGGGCATCTGGGCGGCCAATCAGCTCTATACCAAGTGCATGCTCCTGGAGTCCTTTTTGGCCGAGGAGCTGGAGGTAGACGAGCGGGTGGCCCGCCGGGACGCCATCGCCTGCCTGTGCAGCCTTTCGGAGGAGAGCATCGAGCGGATCGTCCGGCGGGTTCTGCCGGACAACACCGTCATCCTGCGGGCCGTGGGAGAATAACGGCCCATTTTACAAAAGCAGCGCGCCGGTGAACAGAGGTTTTCTGTTCGCCGGCGCGCTTGTTGATTTCAGAAAAAGGAGAATAGATATTATGTCACCGATCTTATGGGCGGCGGGGGGCACAGGCTTCACCTTCCTGATGACCGCCCTGGGCGCCGCTCTGGTATTTTTCTTCCACAAAAGCGCCACGCCGGCGCTCCAGCGGATCTTTCTGGGCTTTGCCGCCGGCGTCATGACGGCGGCAGCCGTGTGGTCCCTGCTCATCCCCGCCATCCGGGAGGCTGAGGCGATGGGAGGGCCGGGCTGGGTACCGGCGGCGGGGGGCTTTCTCATGGGTGTGGGCTTTCTGCTGGGGCTGGACGAACTCCTGCCCCACCTCCACCCCGGCAGCCGGGACCCGGAGGGCATGCCCACCGGCCTGAGACGCACCACCCTCATGGTGCTGGCGGTCACCCTTCACAACATCCCGGAGGGGATGGCGGTGGGCCTCAACTTTGCCCTGGCGGCCCAGCACGGCGGGGACGAGGGCCTCTATGCCGCGGCCATGGCGCTGGCCCTGGGCATCGGTATCCAGAACTTCCCCGAGGGGGCGGCGGTGGCCCTACCCCTGCGGCAGGAGGGGATGAGCCGTTGGAAGGCCTTCCTGTACGGGAGCGCCTCTGGAGTAGTGGAGCCCATCTTCGGTGTCCTCACGGTGCTGGCTGCGGGGAGCATCGGCCCCCTCATGCCCTGGCTGCTCTCCTTTGCCGCCGGCGCCATGCTGTATGTAGTGGTGGAGGAGCTCATCCCGGAGGCCCATCTGGGGGAGCACTCCAATACGGGGACCCTGGCGGTGATGTCCGGTTTCCTCCTCATGATGGTCCTGGACGTGGCCCTGGGGTGAGGGCGATCAGTCCCGGTGGTCCTCCAAAACCTCGCCCATCCTGTAGGCCCGGAGCAGGGCCTTCAGGTCGTCCACCTGCTGCTGGAGCTCGCTGCCGATGTCAGTGCCGGAGATCTTGACCCGGGTCTCCATGCGCTCAAAGACCTCGGAGGTGGAGGCAATGTCCCGATTTTCCCGAATGGCCTCCTGCTTGCCGGAGAAGGGCTTGTGGGAGACGATGCGGTAGCAGTTGGAGTTGTAGATGAGGGTGTAGCCGGCGATGCCGGTGGTGGGCTGGTAGGCCCGGCAGAAGCCGCCGTCGATGACGATGAGCTTGCCGCCGCCCTTGAAGGGGCTCTCGCCCTTTTTGGACTTCACCGGCACGTGGCCGTTGATGATGTGGCAGTGGGGGCCGCTGAGTCCGAACTCGGCCAGGAGCATGTCGCACACGGCGGGGTCATTGTAATAGGTATAGTAGGCGTTCTTGGGCTCGGCCCAGGAGGACTCGTCCTTGATGAGGCGGCGCTCGAAAGTGGTCATCTGGTGCCGGCCGAAGAGGGGGGAGTTGCGGCCGCACCAGAGGAACCAGAGGAAATCCTGACCGGCAGTGCGCTCCGGGGTGCCGGGCTTGGCGTAGTAGCCCTGGCGGGCCACGGCCTCGGCGTGATCCAGGAAGGCCCGGCCACCCAGGTTCTTGCAGCCCACCATGCTGAACTTGAGGATCTGGCCGTCCTCGGTGAGGGGGACGCAGCCGTGGAGGAGGAGGTTGCCGTTGAAGACCTTGTAGAGCCCGCCCTTGGAGTAGAGGAAGCGGACATGCTTCTGGAGCTTTTCGCTGCGCTGGAAGGAGTCGGTGAGCTGGTCGATGAGGTCACTCTCCTCGGGGGAGAGGTCGTAGGGGTGCTCACGGTCCACGGTGGGGAAGTCGGTGTCGGCCAGGTCGTACTTGACGCCGTTGATGGTGATGCACTTGTGCCCGTAGTCGATCTTGTCCAGCAGCAGCCGGTCCTCCATGCCGAAGCCGGGGTTGCGCATGATCTTCTGCCCCTCCAGCTTGAAGAGGATGATGGTGATGGCCTTGTGCATCCGGGCGGCCAAGGCCTTGTCCTTTTCGGTGTAGTGGTCGGCGTCGTCCCCGGCGAATTTGGCCTCGAAGCAGGAGCAGTCGCAGTCCCGGTAGACCTCGTTGGCGAAGAGGGCCAGCGGGCGCAGGGAGATGCCGTAGCCGGTCTCGATGACCTCCAGGTTGTTGTAGTGGATGGAGTTGGAGAGCACGGTGGCCACCAGGGTGCGGCTGCCGGTGGCGGCGCCCATCCACAGCACGTCATGGTTGCCCCACTGAATATCCACATTGTGGTGGGCCATGAGGGCGTCCATGATGATGTCTGCCCGGGGCCCTCGGTCGAACATGTCGCCCACCATGTGGAGCCGGTCCACCACCATGCGTTTGATGAGGTTGCACACGGCGATGATGAAGCCCTCAGCCCGGTCGATGTCGATGATGGTGGAGATGATGTTCTCATAATAGTCCCGCTTGTTGTGGAACTCATAATTGGTGTTGAGCAGCTCGTCGATGATGTAGGCGTACTCCTTGGGCAGGGCCTTCCGGACCTTGGAGCGGGTGTACTTGGAGGTGACCAGGCGGCAGATGTCGATGAGCCGGTGGAGGGTGATGCGGTACCACTCCTCCAGCTCTTCCTGGCTTTCGGTCTGGGCGGCGATTACGCTGAGCTTCTCCTCGGGGTAGTAGATGAGGGTGGCCAGCTGGTCCCGCTCCGCCTTGGACACGCTGGTTGCGAAGAGGGCGTCCACCTTCTCCCGGACCACACCCGAGGCCGAGTTGAGGATGTGGAGGAAAGCCTCGTATTCGCCGTGCACGTCGGAGATGAAGTGTTCGGTCCCCTTGGGTAGGTTCAGGATGGTTTGGAGATTGATGATCTCACTGCTGGCCGCCTGGACGGTGGGGTACTGGCGGGAGAGCATCTGCAAATAGCGCAGGTTTGGGGTCATTTTTTTCATCCGGCTCACTCCTTCTGTGTGGTTGTGTCATCACCCCTGATTGTACCACCGCAGCAGCAGAAAAGGTACTACTTTTTAAACTAAAATTATAATGAAAAACAAGTGAAAACTGGGAAAATAGAAACGAAAGAAGGAACTTTCCTATGAAAAAATGTAACGGCGCGATGGGACCCTAAGGCCCTTTTGAACGACCAGATATTTCCTTTCGATAGAAAAAACATGTACGGCTACGGACGTTTTTCATGGTAAACATGCAAAAATGTATAAAGCAGCAGGCGGTGTGGTGGTTTTTCCTGTCAAAATATCGCTTGACTTCCCTTGTGGCCCATGGTATAATCCCAAATTGCGCAGGTGTATTCTGCGCTCGGTGGAAAAGTGGGTGGAAAACCCCGCTTTCCATTGGGACATCTGAACTCAAGGGGGATGACGGTTTGCTCACCGAGCTCAAGACCGGACCCCGGGTGGTGGGCGCCAAGCAGACCCGCCGCGCTCTCAGCGATGGAAAGGCCGTTCGGGTCTATCTGGCAGAGGACGCCGACCCGGGTGTGACCGGACCCATCGAGACCTTGTGCGCCGAGCGGGGCACAGAGGTCGTCCGTGTTCCCGCCATGCGGGAGTTGGGCCAGGCCTGCGGCATTGCCGTGGGGGCCGCCGTGGCGGCACTGGTCCGCTGAAAGTGATTTTAACGGAATAATTTTCTGTTGTTCCGTTAAAATATATTTTTGATTGAAAATGCGAGAAAGGAGGAAATATCCATGCCTACGTTCAACCAGCTCGTCCGCAAGGGCCGCGAGAAGGTGACCTACAAGTCCACTTCCCCCGCCATGCAGCACGGCCTGAACACCCTGAAGAACCGCGAGACCGACCTGCCTTCTCCCCAGAAGCGCGGCGTGTGCACCGCTGTTCGTACCTCTACCCCCAAGAAGCCTAACTCCGCGCTCCGTAAGATCGCCCGTGTGAAGCTCACCAACGGTTACGAGGTCACCGCCTATATCCCCGGTGTCGGCCACAACCTGCAGGAGCACTCCGTGGTCATGATCCGCGGCGGCCGTGTTAAGGACCTCCCCGGCGTGCGTTACCACATCATCCGTGGTACCCTCGACACCCAGGGCGTCAACGGTCGTATGCAGGCCCGTTCCAAGTACGGCGCCAAGCGGCCCAAGGCCGGCAAGAAGTAAGAGATTACTTCTCCATGGGACGCCTCTGGCGTTCCGCACAACCATGAACGACTTTCGCGCTCGTAGCGCAAGGCAGTTGTCCTTGCAGAAGCGCTTACCTATATAATAGGGGCGTTTTCCTGTGAGGCACTGGACAAGCAGGCACTTGTCTTACACGGGGGCTTTTTGAAAGCCTTCGAGTACCTATGAAATCATACTGTGAAGGAGGGAAGCAAAGTGCCCAGAAGAGGAAACGTACCCAAGCGGGAGGTTCTGCCCGATCCCCTGTATAACTCCGTCCTGGTGACCAAGCTGGTCAACAGCATCATGCTGGACGGCAAGAAGGGTGTCTCCCAGAAAGTGGTCTACGGTGCTTTCGACATTATCAAGGAAAAGACCGGTAAGGAGCCCCTGGAGGTTTTCACCACCGCTCTGGAGAACATCATGCCGTCCCTGGAGGTCAAGGCCCGCCGTGTGGGCGGCGCCACCTACCAGGTGCCCATCGAGGTCCGCCCCGAGCGTCGTCAGACCCTTGGTCTGCGCTGGCTCACCACTTATGCCCGCAACCGCAGCGAGAAGACCATGAAGGAGCGTCTCGCCGGCGAGATCATGGATGCCGCCAATAACCTCGGTTCCGCGGTCAAGAAGCGCGAGGATACTCACAAGATGGCCGAGTCCAACAAGGCCTTCGCGCATTACCGCTGGTAATAAGGAGTTATTAGAGTATGCCTAGAAAAGTCAGCCTAGAGAATACGCGTAATATCGGCATCATGGCTCATATCGATGCCGGTAAGACCACGACGACCGAGCGCATCCTGTTCTACACCGGCGTCAACTACAAGATTGGCGAGACCCACGACGGTACCGCCACTATGGACTGGATGGCTCAGGAGCAGGAGCGCGGCATCACCATCACCTCTGCCGCTACTACCTGCTACTGGAAGGGCTCCAAGAACCAGTTCCCCCAGACCCGTATCAACATCATCGACACCCCGGGCCACGTGGACTTCACCGTTGAGGTGGAGCGTTCCCTGCGCGTGCTGGACGGTTCCGTGACCGTCATGTGCGCCAAGGGCGGCGTGGAGCCCCAGTCCGAGACTGTGTGGCGCCAGGCCGACCACTACAAGGTCCCCCGCATGATCTACGTCAATAAGATGGATATCATGGGTGCCGATTTCTACAACGTGCTGCGCATGATCCACGACCGCCTCAAGTGCAACGCCGTGCCCATCCAGCTCCCCATCGGTAAGGAAGAGACCTTCAAGGGCATCATCGACCTCATCGAGATGGACGCTGACATCTACTATGATGAGATGGGTAAGGACATGCGCGTGGAGGAGATCCCCGCCGATATGATGGAGCTGGCTCAGGAGTACCGGACCAAGCTCATCGACGCCTGCGCCGATCTCTCCGATGAGATCATGGAGCTGGCCCTGGAGGAGAAGCCCATTCCCCAGGACCTGATCCGGAAGGTCATCCGTCAGGGCACCATCGACAACAAGTTTGTCCCCGTGACCTGCGGCACCTCCTATAAGAACAAGGGCGTGCAGAAGCTGCTGGACGCCATCGTGGACTTCATGCCCTCTCCTGTGGACATCCCCGACATCGACGGTGTGAACCCCGATACCGACGAAGAGGACCATCGTCCCGCCGACGACAACGCCCCCTTCTCCGCTCTGGCCTTCAAGATCATGACCGATCCCTATGTGGGCCGTCTGTCCTTCATTCGCGTGTACTCC
Source organism: uncultured Intestinimonas sp. (assembly GCF_944387245.1). Taxonomy (GTDB): domain Bacteria; phylum Bacillota; class Clostridia; order Oscillospirales; family Oscillospiraceae; genus Intestinimonas. Next base: position 27,267 of record NZ_CALXEE010000001.1, read on the forward strand.
GGCGTGCTCAACACCGGTACCTCCGTGCTCAACTCCACCAAGAACCAGAAGGAGCGCATCGGTCGTATCCTGCAGATGCACGCCAATCACCGCGAGGACATCGAGACCGTCTACTCCGGCGACATTGCCGCCGTGGTTGGCCTGAAGAACACCACCACCGGCGACACCCTGTGTGATGAGAAGCATCCCATTATCCTGGAGTCCATGGAGTTCCCCGAGCCCGTTATCCGCGTGGCCATCGAGCCCAAGACCAAGGCCGGTCAGGAGAAGATGGGCCTTGCTCTGGTGAAGCTGGCCGAGGAGGACCCCACCTTCAAGACCTATACCGACGAAGAGACTGGTCAGACCATCATCGCCGGCATGGGCGAGCTCCACCTGGAGATCATCGTGGACCGTCTGCTCCGCGAGTTCAAGGTGGAGGCCAACGTGGGCGCTCCCCAGGTCGCCTACAAGGAGACCATCAAGAAGAGTGTGGAGCAGGACACCAAGTATGCCCGTCAGTCCGGCGGTAAGGGCCAGTACGGCCACGTCCGCATTACCGTTGAGCCCAACGAGCCCGGCAAGGGCTATGAGTTCCTCAACGAGATCACCGGCGGCGTCATCCCCAAGGAGTATATCCCCGCTGTCGACGCCGGTATCCAGGGCGCCATGCAGGCCGGTGTTCTGGCCGGCTACCCCGTGGTCGATGTGAAGGTCCACCTGACCTTCGGCTCCTACCACGAGGTGGACTCCTCCGAGATGGCCTTTAAGATTGCCGGCTCCATGGCCTTCAAGGAGGCCTGCCGGAAGGCCAATCCCATCCTGCTGGAGCCTGTGATGAAGGTCTCCGTCATCGTCCCCGACGAGTACCTGGGCAACGTCATCGGCGACCTGAACGGCCGCCGCGGCATGATCCAGGGCCAGGAGAGCCGTCCCGGCGCCACCCAGATCGACGCTCTGGTGCCTCTGGCCAACATGTTTGGCTACGCCACCGACCTGCGTTCCAGCACTCAGGGCCGCGGCCAGTACTCCATGGAGCCCCACAGCTATGTGGAGATTCCCAAGAGCATTGCCGACAAGATCATTGCCGAGCGCGGCCGCAACAACGCGGAATAAATTCTACGCTTTCCCTGGGGCTTTTGCCCCAGGGCAGGGCGAGAAAGGGTATTGCAATTCTGGCGGCTATGCGTTAGAATGTTACCCGTAATTATACAGTCGTAAAACCTGTAATATAAGGAGGACAACTTAAAATGGCTAAGGCTAAATTTGAGCGTACCAAGCCCCATGTCAACATCGGCACTATTGGCCACGTTGACCACGGCAAGACCACTCTGACCGCCGCTATCACCAAGTATCTGGCTCTGAAGGGCCAGGCTCAGTACGAGGACTACTCCAGCATCGATAAGGCTCCCGAGGAGCGTGAGCGTGGTATCACCATCAACACCGCCCACGTGGAGTACGAGACCGACGCTCGTCACTATGCCCACGTCGACTGCCCGGGCCACGCCGACTATATCAAGAACATGATCACCGGTGCTGCCCAGATGGACGGCGCCATCCTGGTCATCGCCGCCACTGACGGCCCCATGGCTCAGACCAAGGAGCACATCCTGCTGGCCCGTCAGGTGGGCGTGCCCGCCATCGTGGTCTTCCTGAACAAGTGCGATCAGGTCGACGACGAGGAGCTGCTGGAGCTGGTCGAGATGGAGGTCCGTGAGACCCTCGACAAGTACGAGTTCCCCGGCGATGACACCCCCATCATCAAGGGTTCCGCTCTGAACGCTCTGACCTGCGAGTCCGGCGACCCCAACGATCCCGCTTTCGCCTGCATCAAGGAGCTGATGGACGCTGTCGACTCCTATATCCCCACTCCCGCCCGTAACGACGACCTGCCCTTCCTGATGCCCGTCGAGGACGTGTTCACCATCTCCGGCCGTGGCACCGTGGCCACCGGCCGTGTGGAGCGTGGCGTGCTGAAGGCTGGCGAGACCGTCGACATCGTGGGCCTGAGCGACGAGAAGAAGTCCACCGTCGTCACCTCCATGGAGATGTTCCGCAAGACCCTCGACTATATCGAGGCTGGTGATAACGCTGGCTGCCTGCTGCGTGGTATTGCCAAGACCGATATCGAGCGTGGCCAGGTGCTGTGCAAGCCCGGCTCCATTCACCCCCACACCAAGTTCGTGGGCCAGGTGTACGTCCTGAGCAAGGACGAGGGCGGCCGTCACACCCCCTTCTTCAACAACTATCGTCCTCAGTTCTACTTCCGTACCACCGACGTTACCGGCGTCATCACCCTGCCCGAGGGCACCGAGATGTGCATGCCTGGCGATAACGTCGACATGAAGGTCGAGCTGATCACCCCCATCGCCATTGAGAAGGGCCTGCGTTTCGCTATCCGTGAGGGTGGCCGTACCGTGGGTTCCGGCGTGGTTATCGAGATCGAGGAGTAATTTTACGCCTGAAACACCCCACCGCAGATGCGGTGGGGTGTTTTTTTGTCTGTGGGCCACTGTGTAGCCGGATGGGGACAGATGCCTGTGGACCATCTTTTTTCCACGGGTGGGTTCTCTTTTTTGCGGGCCCATGGTATACTGATAAAACAATACGACGACGGAAGGAAGAAAGGGGGCGGGGGAGATGTCGGCGGAGCTGCCCACCTCCACCACGACGCCGGAGGAGACAGTGGAGGTATTTGAGCAGATCGCCAAGGGGATGACCTGGGATAAGGCGCTCTACAGCGTGCTGCTTTTTCTGGTCTGCCTGGCGGTGATGAAGACGGTGATGTCCATCATCGACCGGACCATGACCCGGCTGAAGGTGGAGCCCACCGTACATAAGTTCACCCGCTCTTGCCTCAAGGTGCTGATGTGGGTGATCACCGGCCTGATCGTGGCGGGATATCTGGATGTCCCGGTCAACTCTCTGGTGACAGTGCTGGGCGTTATCGGTGTGGCGCTGTCCCTCTCTCTTCAGGGGAGCCTGTCCAATCTGGCTGGGGGCATTACGGTGATGGCCTCCCGTCCCTTTGCGGTGGGCGATTACGTGGAGGCTGGGGGCGTGTCCGGTACGGTCAACGAGATCGGCCTGGTCTACACGAAGCTGAAGACCATTGACAACAAAATCATCTTCATCCCCAACGGGGAAATCTCAGGGGAGAAAATCATTAATTATAACAAGCAGGAGCAGCGCCGGGTGGATCTCACCTTTACCGTCTCCTATGACGCCGACCCAGAGCAGGTCAAGGAGATCATGCGCCAGGTCATCGGCGCCCATCCAAAGGCGCTCTTCACGCCAGAGCCCTTTGTCCGCACCACCGCCCTGGGGGAGAGCAGCGTCAGTTATACGCTGCGGGCGTGGTGTGCCACGGAGGACTACTGGGACCTCTATTACGATCTGCTGGAGCAGGTTCGGGCTGCCTTTGACCGGGAGGGTGTGGAGCTCACCTATAACCACCTCAACGTACACATCATGAAAGAGTGAGGGGGAACTGCACATGTACGACGACAACCTGCTGGCCGGCAGAGGCCTGAGGCTCATGTTCGTCTCCCAACTGCTTGCCCTGATCGGGGGACTGATGAGGGAGGGTATCCTGGTCGGGGTTCTGAATTTGGTGGCCATTATAATGGGCATCGGGGCGCTCAATGTGGCTGCGCCCAGCCACCCCTATTTCAGCCGGGCATTTTGGCTCAATATCGTCCGGCTGGTACTTACCGGCCTGACAATTTTTAGCGGAGCATACCAGCTGACAGGACTGGCGATCGTGTTCTCTATAGCCAGCCTGGCTCTGGATGCATATATTGTCTATCTCGTCTGTACGGCAGCGGGACAGATCCTTATCATCAACGGTTATGCTACCCTGGCTGACAAGGGGGCCACCGTGTGGAAGGTCAATCTGTTCTGCACCATCGCCCTTGCCTGCTTTATGGTGATGGCCCTGGCGCCCATTTTGCTGATATTGGCCGGTGTGCTGGTGATCGGCACGGCAGTAGCCGCGCTGGTAGGCAGTATCTTGTATCTGAAGTTCCTTAGCAATGCCTACCATATCCTACTGGGCGTGGAGAATTTCTGAATCATGAAGGCATGAGGAGGAGAAAGAAGCATGTACGAGGACAATCTAGCAGTAGGAAAGAGCTTGAAACTACTCTTCATTGGTGAGATCCTGGCAGCGATTTCAGCAGTGCTGGGAGATAGCGGTCTGGCTGGCCTGGCAAGTCTTGCCTCTCTCATCCTGAACCTGATCGCTTTGAGTATGGCTGCGCCTACGCATCCCTATTTCCGCACGGCCTTTCAAGTCAACATCGCCCTCATTGTTTTAGGAGTCGCACAGGTGATCCTGACACTGACAGGGATGGTGGCCCTGGCAATTCTGGCGGTCGTTGCAGAAGCGGTGCTGGGGGTGCTGAACGTCTACCTGATCTGCACAGCGGCGGGACAGTTCCTCACGGTGAACGGATACGCTGCCTTGGCCGCGAAAGGTGTCGTGGTGTGGAAACTCTATCTGATCTGCTCGGTGGCCATGGTGGTATTCATGGTGCTGCTCCTGGTCCCCTTTGTACAGATCATCGCAGTGTTCCTGGTGATCGGCACGGCGGTGGCTATGCTGGTGGGCGCCATTTTGTACATGGTATTCCTCTACAACGCCTATCATGCCCTGCTGTACGGGCAGTAAACGGGCAAAGGCTGCCGGAAAAGCCGCAGGGACTTTTCCGGCAGCCTGTCTTGTTGTGCGATGGACGGCTCAGCTGGGCATGGCCAGGCCCTGGATAAAGCCGCCCAGCTTGGTGGAGAGGACCTCGCCGGCCACTACGGTATTTTTGTAGATGAGGAGGCCGGCCTCCACGCCCTGCTCCCCGGAGGGGTAGTTGGTCACCTCGTAGGTGTACCGCTTCACCCGCTTGCCTTTGTACTGGGTGAGGTCAAAGCCCTGCTGGGCCTGGAGGGCCAGGTACTGATCGTAGGTTTCGTCGAACTCCTCGGGGATGAGGAGCTCCTCCACCGACACCGCCTCGGGAGAGACGGTCCAGCCGTAGCTTTCCAGATAAGCCACCCGGTCCTCATTGGTCTTGATGCCCTTGGGGCTGGCAGGGGCGGGGGAGACGGCATCCACCTCACCGGGGGAGAGGCCGCCGGCAAGGACAACTGCTCCGCACAGCGCCAGCAGCAGCGCCGCCGCACCGGCGGCCAGCCTCCCCCGGCGCAGTTTGGCAGTCCAGATAAACACAGCGCAACGCTCCTTCCATGCTGGTCTCAAGGGATTGATATGCGGGAAGGAGCGCTGCTATGACCACGGAAAAGGAGCGAAAGCAATATGGCATTGGAGCGGCTGGATAAGATTCTCTCCGGCACCGGGCGCTGGTCCCGACGGGAAGTGAAGGACCTGGTGAAGGCCGGGCGGGTGACGGCGGACGGTGCTGTGGTCCGGCGGCCGGAGGAGAAATTCGACCGGGCGTCCACGGTGCTGGCGGTGGACGGCGAGGAGGTGGACGGGGAGAAGTGTGTCTACCTCATGATGCACAAGCCCGGCGGGGTGCTGTCGGCCACTGAGGACCCAAAGCAGCCCACGGTGCTGGATCTGTTGCCGCCCCACCTGCGGCGGATTGGCCTCTTTCCGGTAGGCCGGCTGGATAAGGACACCGAGGGGCTCCTGCTCCTCACCAACGACGGACCTCTGGGCCACCGGCTCCTGGCGCCCAAAAAGCACGTGGACAAGGTCTACTTCGTCCGGGTGGACGGCAAACTGGACAAAGCGGACAGCGCCGCCTTCCGGGGGGGAATGACGCTGGGGGATGGGCTCCAATGCCTGCCGGCGGAGCTGGAGGTGCTGGAGCCGTCGGACACCGGTCTGGTCACCCTTCGGGAGGGGAAGTACCACCAGGTCAAGCGGATGCTGGCCGCACGGGGCAAGCCGGTTGTCTATCTCAAGCGGCTGTCTATGGGCCCTATCGTACTGGACCGGGACCTGGCGCCCGGGAGCTGGCGGCCGCTGACAGAGGTGGAGCGAGAAGCTCTGGAAGGGTTGCGATGACCCTCCAGCCCCCCATGAAAGACCTCACTTGAGGTTCTTCGGCATTTTTCACAAAAAAATGCGGATTCCCTATTGAAAAGGGAGAAAAAAACCAGTATAATAGAAAAGCCGGATTTGACGTTGTTCAGTGAACCGGCTGTTTGAGATTTTTGCGCAATGATGCGCTGAGAAGGGGGCAACGCACGATGTCCAGCCGGATTTTCCAAAGCGTGGTTTTGCAGATGAAGGACAGCACCGACCGCGCCATCGGCGTCATCGATTCCGAAGGAACGGTGGTAGCCTGCAATGAGCTTACCTGCATTGGAGAAAAGTGGGGCGGTGCGGTGGAAGCGGTGAACGCCGCGGAGACCGAGCTGGTAGCCTTTGGAGGGAACACTTTCAAGCCACTGGCGGGGTGGAGCTCCCAGTTTGACTATGCCGCCTTTGCCCGGGGCGAGGATGAGACCGCCCGCACAGTGTGCGCCATGGCTGTAGTGGCGCTGAATGGGGCCAAGGCCTATTATGAGGAGAAGCACGACAAGGCCACCTTTGTCAAGAGCATCATCTCCGACAACATTCTCTTGGGGGACATCTATGTCCGGGCCAAGGAGCTCCACTTTGTCTCCGAGGTGCCCCGAGCCGTATTCCTGATCCGCCAGGTGGGCACCACCGACATGGCCGCCATCGACGTGGTTCAGTCCCTCTTCCCGGACAAGCAGTCGGACTTTGTCCTCTCCATCAACGAGACCGACCTCACCCTCATCAAGCAGCTGGGGGACGGGGTGGAGGCCAAGGACCTCTACCGCATCGCCGAGCAGGTGGAGAACGCCCTGAAGAACGAACTGGGGCTGAAGGTGGTCATCGGCGTGGGCACCGTGGTGGGTCACATCCGGGAGCTGGCCCGGGCCTACAAGGAGGCCCAGGTTGCCATCGATGTGGGCAAGGTCTTCGACACCGAGAAGTCCATCATCAACTATGAGAACCTGGGCATCGGACGGCTCATCTATCAGCTGCCCACCACCCTCTGCGAGATGTTCCTCCAGGAGGTCTTCAAGAAGAACCCCATCGACTCTCTGGACCAGGAGACCCTGTTTACCATCAACAAGTTCTTTGAGAACAACCTGAACGTCTCCGAGACGGCCCGGAAGCTCTTCGTCCACCGGAACACCCTGGTCTATCGGCTGGAGAAGATCAAGAAGCTCACCGGCCTGGACCTCCGGGAGTTCGACGATGCCATCACCTTCAAGGTGGCCCTGATGGTCAAGAAGTATCTGGTGTCCAGAGGCATCGAATCTTAATTACACATGATCTGCGGCGGGGGCGGTGCCCCCGTCCTACCGAGTCTCAGTCTTGCGTTTTTTGGTAGGGCGGGGGGAACTGCCCCCGCCGCTGTCGCTGTGCCTTATTTGTGAGGATTGCATATGATACGTCTTATCGATGTACAAAAGACCTATGACAACGGTACCCGGGCGCTCAAGGGCATCTCCATGAAGATTGAGGATGGGGAATTTGTCTTTTTGGTGGGGCCTTCCGGATCTGGAAAGTCCACCATTCTGAAGATTATTACCGGCGAGGTGACCTGCTCCGGGGGACGCATCATGGTCAACGGGTATAACATGAACAACATCCGCCCACGACAGATCCCATACATGCGCCGGACCCTGGGGGTCATCTTCCAGGATTTCCGTCTCATCGAGAAAAAGACGGTAGAGGAGAATCTGACCTTCGTCATGCGGGTGGTGGGGGCCTCCCCCCGGGAGATCCGGAAGCGGGTGCCCTACGTCCTGCAGCTGGTGGGCCTGGACCACAAAGGGGACCGGCTCCCCACAGAGCTTTCCGGCGGTGAACAGCAGCGTGTGGCCATCGCCCGGGCCCTGGTGAACAACCCACAGGTCATCGTGGCCGATGAGCCCACCGGCAATCTGGACCCCCAGCGCTCCCTGGAGATCATGATGCTGTTGGAGAAGATCAATGAGCTGGGCACTACCGTCATGGTTGTGACCCACGAGAAGGAACTGGTCAACCGCTTCTCCAAACGAGTGGTGGCCATTGAGAGCGGCCGGATCATCAGCGACGGAATGGGTGGGTATTACAACAATGAGTCAGTATAATATGGGTTATCACATGAAAGAGGGCTTCCACAGCATCTTCACCCACGGCCTGATGTCCTTTGCCGCCGTGTGTATGATCGTGGCTTGCCTCATCATCATGGGCTCCTTTTCCCTTGTGGCAGTCAACCTGGACAACACCCTGGGAGATCTGGAGGCCCAGAACGAATTTACCGCCTATGTGGACGACAGCCTAACCGAGGCACAGGCCCGGGCCCTCCAGTCTAAACTGGAGGCGGTCCCCAATGTGGACTCTGTGACCTTCGTAACAGCGCAGCAGGCGCTGGAGAATTACAAGCAGCGCTATGTGGACAGCGAGTACGCCGAGCTCTTCGACCTGCCGTCGGAGGTCTTGCGCCACCGCTATCAGATCCATGTGGTGGACATCGAAAAGCTGGCCCAGACGGTCAAGGAAGTGGAGCAGGTGGACGGCATCGCCAAGACCCAGGCCGCCCTGGACGTGGCCCAGGGCTTCGTCACCGTCCGGAATGTGGCAGGCGCAGTGGCGTGGATTCTGATCCTGATGCTGCTTATCATTTCCCTCTTTATCATCGCCAACACCATCAAGTTGGCTACCTTCCACCGCCGGGAGGAGATCGCCATCATGAAGATGTGCGGCGCTACAAACTGGTTCGTCCGATGGCCGTTCATCTTTGAAGGTATGATCCTGGGCCTCATCGGCGCATTGCTGGCCTTCTTCCTCCAGTGGGGAATTTACAGCCTGATTGTCACCGCTATCACCGAGTACGGCGGGCTGCAGCTCATTGCCATCGTCCCCTTTAAGACCCTGGCCCTCCGGGTGCTGGGGGCCTTTGCGGCGGCCGGCCTGGCCATTGGTGCCGGCGGCAGTCTGTTGGCCATCCGCAAGTTCCTGCAGGTGTGACCTGCACCGACCTGGGAAAGGAGAAACGAACGTGTCCGAAGCAAAGCGTGTCCCCAAGAAAGCGGCGGCCAAACGCCCCAAGCGGGACTGGCATAAAACTGTGGTGGCGCTGCTGGCCCTGCTGATGGCGCTGCTGATGATCCTGCCCATGGTGACCATGGTGTTCCAGACGGCGGGGGCCGCCACCCAGGAGGAGCTCCAGTCGCAGATCGATGCGGGAAAGTCCCAGGTGGCCGATCTGAACGACCAGATTGACGCCCTGGGGGAGCAGCTGGACAGCATCCAGAACGACAAGAATCAGGCTCTGCAACAAAAAAGTCTACTGGAGCAGCAGATCAATGCTCTTACCGAAAGCATCAACGGCGTCAGTGCCACCATCGCCCAGTACGACCAGCTCATCGCCGAGAAGGAGACACAGGTGGCCGAGACCCAGGCCAAGGAGGAGGAACAGTATGCCCTCTTCTGTAAACGGGTGCGGGTGATGGAGGAGATGGGCACTGTCTCCTACTGGGATATCCTGTTCGGGGCCTCCAGCTTCTCCGATCTGCTGGATCGGGCCACCATGGTCAGCGAGATCATGGACTATGACAATCAGATCATGGACGAGCTGGCGGCCACCCGTCAGGAGCTCCAGACCCAGCAGGAGAGCCTGGAGGCCTCCCGCGCCGACCAGCAGGCCCAGAAGGACGAGCTGGAGGGTCAGAAGAGCGAGCTGAACGCCAAAAAGACAGAGGTGGACCAGCTGATTGAGAGCATCAAGGCGGACGAGTCCAAGCTGGAGCAGGCGGAGGCCGAGCTGAAGGCGGAGGCCGACCGCATCGATGCCCAGATCGTTCAGAAGCAGAAGGAGCTCCAGTCCCTCATCGCCGCCGGACAGATCAGCTTTGATCCCGGTTCCGGCTGGCAGTGGCCGGTCCCCGGGTACTACACCATTACCTCCACGTTCGGACCCCGAATCCACCCCATCACCGGGCGGCCAGGCAACCACACCGGCACCGATATCGCCGCCCCCGGCGGCACCAAGATTCTGTCGGCCCGGGGCGGTGTGGTGACCATCTCTACTTATAACAGCTCCTATGGCAACTACGTGGTGGTCCAGCACGACAACGGCATCTCCACCCTCTACGCCCATATGAATTCCCGGGCGGTCTCCGAGGGCGATGTGGTGACCCAGGGCCAGGTGCTGGGTTACGTGGGCACCACCGGCTCCTCTACCGGCAACCACCTGCACCTGGAGTTCCGGGTCAACGGCAGCCGGACCGACGCGCTGAACTATTATCCGTCGCTGGCCGGTCAGTTCCGTTACAGCTGATCTGAGCGGTCCACAGATTTCCTTGTAATTACAATATGGCAGGAAGGGAGGAGACGGGGCGAGAGCCCCGTCTCTGCTCTTTTATAAGGAGGCCTCTGCGTTGAAAGAGAAGCGTTTTTCCCTGTTGGCGCTGGTGGTCACCGCCCTGCTGGCGGCGGCGGTGACAGTAGCCGTCCTGGCTGGGGCGGCCTGGGTGCTCTTGGGGCGGGCCGGACTGGGGATGGCACAGGCCATGGTCCTCATCAACACCCAGTTTGTGGGAGAGCACGACATTGATAAAGCGGTGGACCAGGCCATGGATGCCCTCATCGAGGGCCTTGGGGACCGCTGGTCCTACTATATGGACGCCGACGGCTATGCCGCCCAGCAGGAGAGCCGCAGCAACTCCTATGTGGGTATCGGCGTCACCGTCACCTATCCCGAGGAGGGCGGCATGCTTATCCAGTCGGTGACCGAGGGGGGACCAGCGGAGGAGGCCGGCCTGACGGCCGGGGAGCGGATCGTGGCGGTGGACGGCACCGAACTGACGGCGGAGAACCAGCAGGAGGGTACCACTCTCATCAAGGGGGAGGAGGGCACCCAAGTGGTGCTCACCATCATGTCCGCTGACGGAGTGCGCCGGGAGGCGGCGGTAACCAGGAGGACAGTGGAGAAGCACCCGGCCAAGGGGGAGCTTCTGAGCGACAGCACGGGGCTGATTACCATCAAGAACTTCAACAGCCGCTGTGCCGAGGAGACCATCGCTGCCGTGGAGGACCTGGTGGAGCAGGGGGCGGAGCGGCTGGTCTTTGACGTGCGTAACAACGGCGGCGGCTATGTAGATGAGCTCACCACCCTGCTGGACCACCTGCTGCCAGAGGGGGACATCTTCCGCAGCGAGACCAAGGCGGGAGCAAAACGGGTGGTCACCTCGGATGCCGACTGTGTGGACCTCCCCATGGCGGTGTTGGTCAACGGGAACACCTATTCGGCGGCGGAACTCTTCGCAGCTGAGCTCCAGGAGATGGACTGGGGCGTGGTGGTGGGAGAGCCCACCTTCGGCAAGGGCTTCTCCCAGCAGACCTTCCCCCTGCTCAACGGAGATGCCGTCAACATCTCTACTGCCCGGTATTACACCGGAAAGGGCGTCTGCCTCATCGGGACCGGCCTCACCCTGGACCAGAAGGTCACCCTGACCGAAGCGCAGAGCGCGGCTCTGGCCGCCGGCAGCCTGGCGCCGGAGGACGACCCCCAGCTTCAGGCCGCCCTGGCACTGCTGGAGGAAAACTGAACCAACGGCTCCGGAAGACCTGTGCTTCCGGGGCTGTTTTATCCCTTGGATAAAGGGAAATGGAGGCGCATATCCTTTCCCGAGGTGAGTGAGATGACAGGCCATATCGTACCCGGGTCGGGAAACCGCTTCCTGATCCGTCTCTCCCGGGAGAGGCTGCTGGGGCTGTCCCTGCTGCGTGGGGAGATACCGGGGAGTGCCCTGACGCCCCGGCGGGTCCGGCGGACAGCAAGGGCTCTCCGAAAGGCGGGGGTGATCCGGGTGTTGGCCCCGGAAGGATTTCCCCTCTGGGAGGAGGTGTTGGCCCAGGGGCTCCGACCGGTGGAGACGGGGGAGCTGTGCCGGGCTATGGCCGTGCCGATTGCCCTGGCGGCGCTGGCGGGGGACGGGGTGCCGCTCCGGCAGGCCAGCGTGACCCTGCAAGGGGACAGGGTCACCCGTGCCCTGCGGGCGGCGGCCATGGAGCTGTGTCCCCAGGTGCGTCAGCTCCTGGTGGAGGTCCCCGCCGGCGGCGAGGAGCTTCAGCGGGAGCTGAACCGGGAGTTCGGGCTGCCGGTGGTGGAGGGCGGGCCAGAGAGATGGACCCACCTGGCCCTGTGTTTCTCACCGCCTGGGGAGGGGAGAAGGGGGCGGATCGTGGATCTCTCAGGGGAGACGCCCGGGCTGGCGGAGTACCGCTTCAACCTGCGGGAGGGCGCTCTTCCGGGTGACGCCGCCGCCCTGCCTCTGCTTGCCGCCCTGTGGGCCTCCGGCCGGCTGGAACGGGGCGATATTACCGTGCAGGCCCATTTTCACACTTGACAGACTGGAGGAAAGTACATATAATACAGAATAATGTAAAGGTATCACTATTTGCATAGCAGATTATGACCGATAACGGTCTTTCCAGGGGAATTTACCCCCATTTCCGCCGGAAAAGGCGCAGAAAGGAAGCAGAAACAGCATGGCGAAAGAGTATAAACTGAGCCCTGAGCGGTTCAAGGCGCTCCAGGATGAGCTGGTCTATCTGAAAACCGTCCGTGAAAAGGAAGTGGCCGACCAGATCAAGGAGGCCCGGTCCTTTGGCGATCTGAGCGAGAACAGCGAATACGACGAGGCCAAGAACGAGCAGGGCAAGCTCTACTCCCGGATTGCGGAGGTGGAGGGTATCCTCCAGAACTGCGTGGTCATCGAGGAGGCCCACGACGCCAACCACAATGCAGTGCGTCTGGGCAGCAAGATCACGGTCCTGGACAAGGAGTTCAACGAGGAGGAGGTCTACCAGGTGGTGGGCTCCCAGGAGGCCGACCCCATGAACGGCCTCATTTCTGAGGAATCTCCCTTCGGCAAGGCCCTGCTGGGCAAGGTCGTCGGAGATGACGTGGTGGTGGAGGCGCCTGCCGGCGTCCTGCGCTACCAGGTCTTAGATATTCAAAAGGCCTGAGAAAGGCAAGACAGGAGGAACCCGAAATGACAGAAGAGAAGAACACAGGCGCTCCCGAGGAGCTGGACCTGTCCGAGCAGAGACGCATCCGCCGCGCCAAGCTCAAAGAGCTCCAGGACGCGGGTCAGGACCCCTTCCAGATCACCAAATACATCGTCACTGCTCACAGCGCCGATGTGAAAGAGAAATTTGATGAGATGGAGGGCAAACAGGTCTCCGTGGCGGGCCGGATCATGTCCAAACGTGGCATGGGCAAGGCCGTGTTCTGCGATCTTCAGGACGGGAAGGGCCGCATCCAGCTCTATGTCCGCATCGACGAGCTGGGCGAGGAGCCCTTTGCCAAGTTCAAGAAGACCGATATCGGCGACATCGTGGGCGTCGAGGGCGAGGTCTTCAAGACCAAGCGGGGCGAGATCTCCATCAAGGCCCATAAGGTCACCCTCCTGTCCAAGTCCCTCATCCCCCTGCCTGAGAAGTTCCACGGTCTGAAGGACACCGAGACCCGGTTCCGTCAGCGCTACGTGGACCTCATCATGAACGAGGATGTGCGCCGGACCTTCGAGATCCGCACCAAGTTCATCAAGCACGTCCGTGCCTATCTGGATGCCCGGGACTATATGGAGGTGGAGACCCCCGTCCTCAACACCATCTCCGGCGGCGCCACTGCCCGGCCCTTCATCACCCACCACAACACCCTGGACATCGATATGTATATGCGTATCGCCACCGAGCTCCATCTGAAGCGCCTCATCGTGGGCGGCTTCGAGCGGGTGTACGAGATCGGCCGCATCTTCCGCAACGAGGGCATGGACCCCAAGCACAACCCCGAGTTCACCTCCATTGAGCTCTATGAGTCCTATGCCGACTTCCACGACATGATGGACATCACCGAGGGCATCCTGTCCTCCGCCGCCAAGGAGATCCTGGGCGACTACCACGTCCAGTGGCTGGGCACCGACATCGACCTGACTCCCGGCTGGCAGCGGCTGACCATGATCGACGCCGTGAAGCAGTATGTGGGTGTGGACTTCGACGCCATCAGCGACGACGAGACCGCCTGCAAGGCCGCTGAGGCCGTGGGCATCGACCTGGAAGGCTGCGAGCGCACCTGGGGCACCGCCCTCTACGAGTGCTTCGACCAGCGGGTGGAGGAGAAGCTGATCCAGCCCACCTTCATCACCATGTACCCGGTGGAGGTCTCCCCCCTCACCAAGCGTTCTCCCAAGGACCCCCGCCTCACTGAGCGGTTCGAGCTCTTCATCAACCACGCCGAGTTTGCCAACGCCTTCTCCGAGCTCAATGACCCCATCGACCAGCGGGGCCGCTTCGAGCATGAGATCGCCCTCCGTGAGGCCGGCGACGACGAGGCCGGCATGATGGATGAGGACTTCATCAACGCCCTGGAGTACGGCATGCCCCCCACGGGCGGCCTGGGCATCGGCATCGACCGCTGCGTCATGCTGCTGACCAACTCCGATACCATCCGCGAGGTCATCCTCTTCCCCACCATGAAGCCCCTGGACTAAAGGTCCGGATTTTTGGGGAAATCCAACGATTGTGAAACAGAGCCGCTGACACCGTCAGCGGCTCTGTTTTTGCCCTTTGCTCTCCCCGGGAAAGAGAAGGGATGTGGGACATTCATGTTGAGATTTTTACAACGATATGGTAAAATAATATATTCGTGAGAGAAGCGCCGAAAATCCAGTGTCTTTTCCGGCGTTTCCGCATATCCTGTCAGTGAGGAACCAATTCCGAGAGGAGTTTTGTCTGCATGAAGATCGTGGTCTTGGCCGGCGGACTGAGTCCCGAGCGCAACGTATCCCTGTCCTCGGGCGTCATGGTGGCGGAGGCGCTGCGGAGCCGCGGCCACCGGGTGGCCCTGGTGGATCTGTATTTTGGCTTGGAGAACTGGGAGGGAACGCCGGAGGAGGTCTACGATGCCCCGGCGCCCGAGAAGTGGCGAAGGGTAGATCACACCGCTCCCGACCTGGATGAGATCCGTGTCCAGCGGAAGTGGAAGAGTGAGAGCCAGTTCGGTCCGGGGGTGCTGGAGTTGTGTGCCGGCGCTGACGCCGTCTTTTTGGCCCTCCACGGCGCCTGCGGTGAGGACGGCCGGGTACAGGCCGCCCTGGACCTCATGGGTATCCCCTATACCGGCTCTGGCCACCTGGGCAGCGCCATCGCCATGGATAAGGACCTGACCAAGCGCCTGTGTGCCCAGGCCGGAGTGGCTACCCCCCAGTGGAGGCTGCTGGAGTATACCGAGGCGGAGATCCCCACTCTGAGCCAGAGCCTGGAGCTCCCCCTGGTGGTGAAGCCCATGGACTCCGGCTCCTCCATCGGTGTGTCCATCGCCCGCACTCCCGCCGAGCTCACGGCAGCTCTCACCTCCGGACTGAGCTTCGGCGGTAGGGTCATCGTGGAGCAGTATGTCTCGGGCCGGGAGATCCAGGTGGGCGTGCTGGAGGAGAAGGCCCTGCCCTCCATCGAGATCATCCCCAAGCAGGGCTTTTACGACTACGAGAACAAGTACCAGCCGGGGGCGGCGGTGGAGGTCTGCCCGGCGCCGGTGGACCCGGAGCTGGAGACCCTGCTGGAGGAGACGGCCCAGAAGGTCCACGCCCTGGTGGGCCTGGCGGTGTACTCCCGCAGCGATTTCATTGTGGATGCCCAGGGGAAGCCCTGGTTTTTGGAGATCAATACCCTGCCCGGCATGACCCCCACCAGCCTCCTGCCCCAGGAGGCGGCGGCGGTGGGCATCGATTATCCCACCCTGTGTGAGCGCATCCTCACCGCCTCCCTGGAAGCCCGGAAGGCCGGACGTTGAGAGAAGCAGAAAAAGGAGAAGGTCATACTATGGAGCCCATTACCATACGAGAGATCATTGCGGCCGTGGACGGCAAACTGCTGGGGGAATTCACCGATCTGGACCAGACGGTGACCCACGTTTTCACCGACAGTCGGAAGCCTGATCCCGGCGCCCTTTTCATCCCCCTGGTGGGGGAGCGCTTTGACGGCCACGCCTTCATCAACGATGCCCTGGAGGGCGGCGCGGCCGGCTGCTTCACCCAGCGGGAGCGGGAGAGCTATCTGCCCGGCAAGTTCTATATCAAGGTGAACAGCACCCAGAAGGCCCTCCGGGACCTGGCCCGCTGGTATAAGCGGAAGTTCCCCATCCCCTACGTGGCCATCACCGGAAGCGTAGGAAAAACCACCACCAAGGACATGGTGGCGGCGGTGCTGGGGGAGCGGTTCAAGGTCCTCAAGACGGAAGGCAACTTCAACAACGAGGTGGGGTTGCCCCTCACCCTGCTGCGCCTGAACAGCACCCACGAGATCTGTGTGCTGGAGATGGGCATGAACCACTTTGGGGAGATCGAGTACCTCGGCGCCATCGTGGAGCCCGATGTGGCCGTCATCACCAACATCGGTGACTCCCATATCGAGAACCTGGGTTCCCGGGAGAACATCCTCAAGGCCAAGTGTGAGATCTTTTCCCACATGGATCCGGAGAAGGGCTTCGTGATCCTCAACGGGGACGATCCCCTCCTGGCTGCCCTGCGGCCCACCCTGGCCTTTGAGACGGTGTCGGTGGGTACGGCGGAGGGCCTGGAGTACCGGGCCACCGACGTGTCGGCGGACGGGGAAAAGAGCGTCTGCTGCCATGTGACCACCCCCGGCACCGATTTTGACGTCCAGATCCCCGCTCTGGGCAGCCACATGCTCTATCCCACCCTTACCGCTGCGGCGGTGGCGGAGCACTTCGGCATGACCAGCGAGGAGATTGCCCGGGGCATTCTGCGCTTTGCACCCACCAAGATGCGCATGAACATCCTCAAGCGGGGGAACGGCATCACCATTCTCAACGACACGTACAACGCCAACCCCCAGTCCATGCGGGCGGCGGTGGAGGTGCTGGCCAAGACCGGCTCGGGCTACAAGATCGCTGTACTGGGCGATATGTTCGAGCTGGGGCCCTTCGCCCCCAACCTCCACGCCGGGGTGGGCGCCTATCTGGCCAAGGCGGGCATCGACTGCCTGCTGGCGGTGGGTGAACTGGCCCAGCACATCTACAAGGCCGCCCAGGAGGCCAATGTGGCCGAGTCCTTCTGGTGCCTGACCAAGGAAGAGGCCAAGCCTATTCTGGAACAGCTGGTGCGTCCCAATTCCACCATTCTGGTGAAGGCCTCCCGGGGCATGGCCTTTGAAGAACTGGTGGACTACCTTAAGTCCATCACGGAGGAGCCGTAAGGGAAACGAAAAGCCGTGCCGCAACAGCGGCACGGCTTTTGGGGGATACTTCAGCCGAAGAGCTCGGCCAGGCGCTCGTCAAAGGGCGGGTGGATGACCCCCTTTTCGGTGACGATGCCGGTGAGGAGCTTGTGGGGGGTCACATCAAAGGCGGGATTGTAGACACCCACGCCCTCCGGCGCCGTCTGCACCCCGGCGAAGTGTGTGACCTCGTGGGGGTCCCGCTGCTCGATAACGATGTGCTTCCCGTCGGGGATGGACATGTCGATGGTAGAGGAGGGCAGCACGGTGTAGAAGGGGATGCCGTGGTAAGCGGCCAGCACTGCCACCCCATAGGTGCCGATCTTGTTGGCGAAGTCCCCGTTTCGGGCCATGCGGTCGCAGCCCAGAAAGACCATGTCGATCTTGCCCTGGGCCATGAGGGAGGCCGCCATGTTGTCGGTGATGAGGGTGGCGGGGATGCCGTCCTTCACCAGCTCCCAGGCGGTGAGCCGGGCGCCCTGGAGGAGGGGCCGGGTCTCGTCGCAGTAGACCATCTCCACATTCCCCTTGGCGTGGGCGGCACGCACGACGCCCAGGGCGGTGCCGTAGCCGCCGGTGGCGATGGCGCCGGCGTTGCAGTGGGTGAGGATTCGGGCGCCGGGGGGTACCAGCTCGGCGCCGTACCGGCCGATCTTCCGGTTCATGGCGATGTCCTCCCGGTGGATGGCCTCGGCCTCCCGGGTGAGAACGGGGATGGCCTCAGCGCCGCTGCCGGCGGCAGAGAGGGTGAGCTTCATCCGGTCCAGGGACCAGAAGAGGTTGACCGCCGTGGGCCGGCTGGCAGCCAGGTCCTTCATGGCCCGGTCCATACTGGCCCGAAAGTCCTCGAGGGTCTGGTCCCGGAACTCCATGGCGGCCAGACACACGGCGTAGGCCGCGGCGATGCCGATGGCCGGGGCGCCCCGGACCACCAGGCGCCGGATGGCGTCCACCACCTTTCGGTAGTCGGTGTAGTCGTCCCAGACTTCCTCCGTGGGGAGCCGGGTCTGATCGAGAAGGGCAAGGGAATCCCCCTGCCAGCGAATGGCGTCCATGGAGCATGGCCTCCTTATTTCAGCAAATTTTTACGTGTTCATCATACCACATCGGGGAGCGGGAGTAAACGAATGATAGACATATCCGTGTCAAACGTCAGTAAAGAATTTGAAGTGGGCCGGAAGATCCTGGACGGGGTCACCTTTCAGGTGGACACCGGGGAGCGGGTGGGCCTGCTGGGCAAGAACGGGGCGGGCAAGACCACCCTGTTCCGCATCCTCACCGGAGAGCTGGAGCCCGACGAGGGTCAGGTGTCGGTGGCCTCGGGTAAGCGGGTAGGGCTCATCTCCCAGATCCCGGTGTACCCCGACGGCTATACGGTGGAGATGGTGCTGCGGGCGGCCTTCCAGCGGCTCAAGGACATGGAGGGGGAGATGGAGACCCTCACCGCCCGGATGGCGGCGGGGGAGAGCGACCCCGCCCTCCTGCGCCGGTACGACGCCCTGACCGCCGCCTTCGAGTCCGGCGGCGGCTACGACGTGGAGACCCCCCTCAACAAGGTGTGCAACGGTCTGGACATTTCCGCCGATATGCGCCAGCGGCCCTTTGCCGACCTCTCCGGCGGAGAGAAGACCCGGGTTAACCTGGGCCGGCTCATCCTGGAGGACACTGACGTGCTGCTGCTGGACGAGCCCACCAACCACCTGGACCTGCGCTGTACCGAGTGGCTGGAGGACTACCTCTCCCGGTTCAAGGGCACCGTTCTTACCATCTCCCACGACCGCTGGTTCCTGGACAAGGTGGTGAGCCGGGTCATCGAGCTGGAGAACGGCAGGGCTGAGTTCTACGCCGGCAATTACAGCTACTATGTGGAGGAGAAGGAGCGCCGCTATCAGGAGAAGCTCAAGCAATACGAGAAGGAGCAGGCCAAGATCGAGCAGCTCCAGGCAGCGGCGGACAAGATGCACCTGTGGGCCTTCATGGGCAATGACAAGCTCCACAAGCGTGCCTTCTCCATGGAAAAGCGGATCGAGCGCCTGCGCAAGACGGACAAGCCCCGGAAGGACCGAAAGCTGGAGATCAAGTTTGGCGAGCGGGAGTTCCGGGGGGACGAGGTCATGGTCATCAAGGACCTGAAGAAGTCCTTCGGGGACCGTACCCTCTTCGAACATGTGGACCTGGAGGTGGTGGGGGGCGAGCGCATCGCCCTGTTGGGGGACAACGGCACCGGCAAATCCACCCTCATTAAGATGATCATGGGGGAGGAGGTCCCGGACGCGGGCAAGATCCGGCTGGGCCCCACGGTGAAGATCGGCTACCTGCCCCAGATCATCCACTTTGACCGGCCCGACCGGAACCTGGTGGACACCATGCTCTACGCCCAGAACTGCTCCACCCAGGAGGCCCGGGACCGGCTGGCCGCCTTCGACTTCCGGGGGGAGGACGTCTTCAAGAGCGTCTCTACCCTCTCCGGCGGCGAGCAGTCCCGGCTGCGGCTGTGCATGCTCATGGACAACAAGATTAACCTCCTCATCCTGGACGAGCCCACCAACCACCTGGACCTCAACTCCCGGGAGTGGATCGAGGAGGCGGTGGCCGACTATACCGGGAACCTCCTCTTTGTCTCCCACGACCGCTACTTCATCAACCAGTTTGCCACCCGGATCTGGATGCTGGAGGACGGAAAGATCACCGACTTTGAGGGGACCTTTGCCGAGTACCGGGCCTGGAAGGAGAAGAAGCTGCCGGCGCCGCCCCCGAAAAAGGAGGAGGCACCGGTGAAGAAGGAGAAGCCCAAGCGCACCGGCGGCACCAAGATGCTGGAGAAGGAGGTGGCCGCCGCAGAGCGGGAGGTCACAAAGGCGGAGGAGCGGATGTACGACCTCACCCAGGAGATCGAGGCCTCCAGCAGCGACTATCTGAAGCTCACCGAGCTCTACGAGCAGCGTGAGGCTCTGGAGGAGGAGATCGCCCATCTCTACGCCGTCTGGGAGCGGCTGAGCGCCGAGCTGGAGGAGGCGAAGGCGGAGTGAATACAAGGCCTTACCGGCCCTATCAGGGGGCTGGGCGCTGGGGCGGCGTGCTGGTGGGACTGGGTGTCCTTCTGGTGATTGCTGCCCTGGTGATGTTCCTGATTGCCCCCTTCAGCCTGCAAAAATTCGCCGCCTTCCCGGCGGCTGGGGGCGTCTACCTGATCCTCTATGGCCTCACCGCCCGGTGTGAGATCTCCACGGGCCGGATGCTGCGCCGCATCCTGCTGGCGCTGCTGGCCCTGGCCCTCATCGCCTTTGGAGTCCTGGAAGCGGTGGTGCTTACCGGCGGCCGGACGGAGATTGCCCAGGGGGAGGACGAGCCGGAGGTTATGGTCATCTTCGGCTGCCAGGTGAAGCCGTGGGGGCCCTCGGAGCTTCTCCAGGACCGGCTGGACACCGCCCTTACTTATCTGGACGACCACCCAGACATGACGGTGGTGGTCTCAGGTGGTCAGGGCCCTGACGAGCCCATGAGCGAGGCCCAGTGCATGTACGACTATCTGGTGGAGCACGGCGTAAATGGGGAGAACATCGTGCTGGAGGACAACTCCAGCAACACCTGGGAGAACATTCAATATACATTGGAACTGTTCCAGGATGGTACAGTGGAGCCCACGGGGAAGATCCTGGCCGTGTCCAACGGCTTCCATCTTGCCCGCATCCGGCTGCTGTGGAGCCGGGAGTGGGAGGGGACCTATACCCTCTCCACCCTGGCCGCCCCCTCCAGCCATCTGCCCTCCCGGCTGTCCATGTACCTCCGGGAGCCCTTTGCCCTGGTCAAGTCCTGGCTGCTGGACCGGTAGCATAAAACCCACATTGAGGAGCACGCTATGCTGGAAGAGAAACTCAAGGCATTGGAAAATCAATACGCCGAGCTGGAGGCCCGGCTGGCGGCGCCGGAGACCTACGACGACCCGGCCCGGGTGGCCCGGCTCAACAAAGAGCAGCGGGAGCTGGAGCCGGTGGTCACCACCTACCGGGCCTGCGTGAAGCGCCGGCAGGACCTCCATGAGGCCGAGGGCCTCCTGTCCGACCCGGACATGAAGGAGCTGGCCATGGAGGAGTACGCCGCCGCCAAGGCCGACATCGAGGCCCTGGAGGAAAAGCTGAAGATCCTGCTGCTGCCCCGGGACCCCAACGACGACAAGAACGTCATCGTGGAGATCCGGGCTGGGGTGGGGGGCGAGGAGGCGGCCCTCTTTGCCCACTCCCTCTACCGCATGTACACTATGTACGCCGAGTCCCGCCACTGGCATGTGGAGGTGGACTCGGCCAATGAGACCGAGCTGGGCGGCGTGAAGGAGATCTGCTTTACCATCGACGGGGACGGGGCGTATAGCCGCCTGAAGTTTGAAAGCGGCGTCCACCGGGTCCAGCGGGTGCCCGAGACGGAGAGCGGAGGGCGTATCCACACCTCCACCGCCACGGTGGCCGTGCTGCCCGAGGTGGACGAGGTGGACTTTGAGCTCAACCCCGCCGACATCGAGATGCAGGTCTTCCGGTCCTCCGGCGCCGGCGGCCAGCACGTGAACAAGACCTCCTCCGCCGTGCGGCTCATCCACAAGCCCACCGGCACGGTGGTGGAGTGCCAGCAGGAGCGCAGCCAGTTCCAGAACCGGGATAAGGCCATGCAGCTGCTGCGGTCCCGGCTTTATGAGGAGAAGGTCCGGGAGCAGGAGGCGTCGGTGACGGCGGAGCGCCGCAGCCAGGTGGGCACCGGCATGCGCAACGAGCGCATCCGCACCTATAACTTTCCCCAAGGCCGGGTCACCGACCACCGCATTGGTTTGACCTTATACCAGATCGACGCCATCATGGACGGGAACCTGGACGAGATCATCGACGGCCTCGTCACCGCCGACCAGGCCGAGCGCATGAAGGCCAGTCAAGAGGAATAAAAGGAGATCGAAGACCATGGAAATGCTGATTCATTTTAATGCCCTGCCCCAGGGCCTGACCCTGGACGCCGTGAAGTCCGACCTGGCCCTCCTGCTGGAGGATGACGGCTGGCTCACCGGCTCCGGCGAGCATCACATCGAGCTGGAGCTGGAGGACGAGAAGGCCAACCCCAAATACGGTATCCTAACGGTGAAGGGCTATCTGCAAAAGGCCAAATTTACCCCGGACACCACCATCGAGCTGGCGGGGGTGCCGGTGGGCATCTACGAGTGACGGAGGGACCTCATTTATGAAGACGGCCATTTCCATTGTGAACATCGTGTTCGGCGCGGTCCTGATTGCCGCCGGTGTGGTGAGCCTGGTGCTCAACTGCCGGGAGAAGGGCCGGGAGCGTTGGCGCTGAACGGAAGAGATCGAGGCGAAGAAGCATGAAGACAGAGAAACTGACCGCCGCCGACGTGGAGCAGGCCGCGGCCATCCTGCGGCGGGGCGGCCTGCTGGGGATTCCCACCGAGACGGTGTACGGGCTGGGGGCCAACGGCCTGGACCCCGAGGCGGTGGCCCATATCTTTGAGGCAAAGGGGCGGCCCCAGGACAACCCCCTCATTCTCCATGTCCCGTCGGCAGAGTGGCTGGAGCGGTACTGCCAGCACATTCCCGACGCCGCCTACACCCTGGCGGCGCGGTTCTGGCCGGGCCCCCTCACCATGATTTTGGAGCGCAAGCCGGTGGTGCCCGATGTGGTTACCGCCGGACTGAACACCGTGGGCATGCGCTGCCCTGCCCACCCGGTGTGCCGGGCCATCATCGCCGCCGCCGGTGTGCCGGTGGCGGCCCCGTCGGGGAACACCTCCGGCCGGCCCAGCCCCACCAACATGGCCGACATGCTGGAGGATATGGAGGGGAAGATCGACGGCATCGTGGACGGCGGCCCCTGCTCCGTTGGGGTGGAGTCCACCATCATCGACCTCACCGAGCAGCCGCCCCGGCTGCTGCGGCCCGGCGGCATCACCCTGGAGGAGCTCCGGGACGCCCTGGGGGAAGTGGCCGTGGACCCGGCAGTCACCCGTCTCATGGGGGCGGGTGAGCATCCCCGGGCCCCCGGTATGAAGTACCGCCACTACGCCCCCAAGGCCCCCGTCACCGTGGTGAAGGGGGATGCGGCGGAAACCGCCGCCTACATCCAGGCCCATCTGGAGGAGGGTGAGGGCGTGGTCTGCTTCGACGAGTACGCCGGCCTATATGCCGGTCACACTGTGGAGAAGCTGGGGCCGGCGGCGGACAAGGCCGCCCAGGCCCGTAACGTCTTTGATGCCCTCCGAGCCTTTGACGGGACCGACGTCACCGCCATCTGGTCCCAGTGCCCCGACGAGAGTGGGATCGGACTGGCCATCTCCAATCGCCTCAACAAGGCAGCAGGCTTCCACATCATCGATCTGACCTGAAGCCGTAGACGAAGCGGCGAAAATGGTGTATGATACCGGAGGGAGGAGGGAGTGCCATGCAGATGCTCTTGGTGCTTTTGATCCTGATTGTCCTGGCCATTTTAATCGTCCTGGATGTCCGGCAGAAGCTGGACCTGGGCCACCCGGTGTTTGTGCTGCTGACGGCCGTGGGGTATTTCTGCTCCGTGGTGTGGACGGTGGCCCTGGCGCTGCTGGCCCTGATTGAGACCCTGGACGGCGGCTCCCTGCTGGCCTGGGGAAAGGTGGCCCTGTCCACCCTGCCCGGCACCCTGTTCGGGCTCTACGTCCTCCTGCGAGCCAACCTCACTCCCATGCACCGAAAGAGCACCTCACCGGCCCGACGGACAGTCCGCCTGTTGGATGACGGCCTGGTCATCGGCCTGCCCCTCCAGGTGGCGGTGGTGGTGGGCTATGTGCTGGTCTCTGTTGGTCTCCACAGCATGTTCCAGGGCCCCCTGTGGATGCTGCCCTTATACCCTCTGGTGCTGGCAGTCCTGTGGCCCATGATGCACCTGGTGTTCCATGTGGCCATCGTGGCCATCGCTTTGGACCCACTCATCCTGCTGGTTGCCTTTCTCATCGGCCTGTTATGGACCGTCCAGGTGATTTTCCTGGCCCACGGCTCGGTCCGAGGCTGCCTGATTGCGAAAAAGAGCGCCGGGTCTCTGGTGGCCCATATTTTGTTGAGCTTCGTTCCGGTGGTCAACCTGGTGTTGGCCATCCGTCTGCGCTGCGCCATGAGAAAAATGGAAGTTCCCGTGTGGGAGGAGGTCCAGGTATGAAGATCATCGGTATCACCGGCCCCACCGGGGCGGGCAAGACCACGGTGCTGAACGCCCTCACGTCTCTGGGTGCCTGCATCATCGACGCCGACGCGGTGTACCACCGCCTGTTGGAGGAGAGCGCCCCCCTGCGGGAGGCCCTCACCGCCCGCTTCGGGGACATCTGCGACGGGGTGGGTAAGATCGACCGCAAGAAGCTGGGCAATGTGGTTTTTACGGACCCTGCCGCCCTGTCCGAGCTCAATGTCATCACCCACCGCTTTGTGGGACAGGCCATCGACCAGCTCTTGACGGGAGCGGAGGAGTCCGGCTGCCCCGCCGCCGCCATCGACGCCATTGCCCTCATCGAGAGCGGGCTGGGGGAGCGGTGTGACGCCGTAGTGGGGGTCATCGCCCCTGCGGAGGTGCGCATCCGGCGCATCATGGCCCGGGAGGGCATTTCCGAGGAGTACGCCCGCAAGCGGGTGAGCGCCCAGAAGGGGGAGGACTTCTTCCGGGCAAACTGCGATTATGTGCTGGAAAATACGGAGGACGACACGCCCGAGACCTTCGGGGATCGGGCCCTGGTCCTCTTTACTGAAATCTTAGATCATTGAATAGGAGGTTATTCCCATGGAAGAGAAAAAGAACGCCGGCGATCAGCGCCGGGATGCCATCCTGTACCGGCCCAAGAACGGCTGGGATCGGATCAGCGCCGCTCAGGAGGCGGAGCTGAAGAGCTACTGTGAGGACTATAAGAAGTTCCTGGACAACAGCATGACCGAGCGGGAGGCGGTGGAGAGTGCCATCGCCATGGCCGAGGCCAAGGGTTTTAAGCCCTTTGTCCGGGGCATGGCCCTGAAGGCCGGCGACAAGGTCTACCGCTCCAACCGGGGCAAGGCCATCATGCTGGCCGTGGTGGGCAGCGAGTCCCTGGACCAGGGCGCCAACATCTGCGCCGCCCACATCGACTCCCCTCGCCTGGACCTGAAGCCCAACCCCCTCTATGAGGACGCCGAGCTGGCCTTCTTCAAGACCCACTACTACGGCGGTATCCGCAAGTACCAGTGGGTGACCATCCCCCTGGAGCTCCACGGCGTGGTGGCTCTGAAGGACGGCTCTACCGTGAAGGTGGTGGTGGGTCCCGCCGCCGGCGACCCCATCTTCACCATCGACGACCTGCTGCCCCACCTGGGTGCCGAGCAGGCCAAGAAGCCCCTCAGCGAGGCCATCCCTGGCGAGAACCTCAACGTTCTCATCGGCAGCCGTCCCTTCGCCGGCGACGAGGGCTCTGACCGGGTGAAGCTGGCCATTATGGACATCCTCAACCAGAAGTACGGCATCGTGGAGGAGGACTTCATCTCCGCCGAGCTGGAGGTGGTCCCTGCCTTCCGGGCCTCCGACGTGGGCTTTGACCGGTCCCTCATCGGCGCCTACGGCCACGACGACCGGGTGTGCGGCTACGCCGCTCTGGCCGGCCTGCTGGACCTGGAGGAGGTCCCCGCCAAGACCGCCGTGTGCATGCTGGCGGACAAGGAGGAGATCGGCTCCGAGGGCGTGAGCGGCATGCAGTCCGCCGCCTTTGATACCTTTATGTCCGACCTGTGTGACGCCCAGGACGTGAAGCTGAAGGCCTGCTATGAGAAGTCCTTCTGCCTCTCTGCCGACGTCACCGCCGCCTTTGACCCCAACTTCCCCGAGGTCTATGAGAAGCGCAACAGCGCCAAGGCCAACTATGGCATTGGTCTGGCCAAGTACACCGGGGCCCGGGGCAAGTCCGGCTCCTCCGACGCCTCCGCCGAGGTGGTGGCCAAGATCCGGGCCGTGCTGGACGACGCCGATGTGGTGTGGCAGATGGCCGAGCTGGGCAAGGTGGACGCCGGCGGCGGCGGCACCGTGGCCTGCTATATGGCCAACCGGGACATCGACACCATCGATGCCGGTGTGCCCGTGCTGAGCATGCACGCTCCCTTTGAAACCGTGTCCAAGCTGGACTGCTATATGACCTATGCGGCCATGAAGGCGGTCTACCTGTCCAAGTAATATTTCTGCGTTAAAAGTGCCCTGTTTCCCGCTACAGTGGGAAACAGGGCACTTTTCTGTTCAGAGGAGAAAGAGAGCGGAGAACCGCTCCAAAATCACGGCCAGCTCTGCCCGGGTAGCGGTGCCGCCGGGGACCAGAGTGGTCTGGGTTCGGCCGGTGAGCAAGCCGGTATCCACTGCCCAGGCCATGGTGGTCCTGGCGTAGGAGCTGATCTGGGCGGCGTCGGTGTAGCCGGAAAGACTGGACCTGCCGGAAGTGTCGTAGCCCTGATATTTGGCGTACCGGAAGAGCAGGGTGGCCAACTGCTCCCGGGTGACCGGGTCCTCCGGTCCAAAACGGCCGTTTTCATAGCCCAGGACAATCCCTTCTTCCGCTGCCCAGGCCACCGCCTGGGTGTACCAGGTGCCGGCCTCCACATCGGGAAAGGAGGGGGCTTCGGCCTCGGGGCTGCCCGCCAGACGGTGGAGGATGGTGGCTGCCATGCTCCGGCTGATGGGCAGGTGGGGGGAGAATAGGTTAGCAGAGGTGCCGGTCATCCAGCCCTGCTCGTGGACATAGGCCACGGCGGCGGCATACCAGGTGCCGGTGGAGACGTCGGTAAAGGGAGCACCCCCCAGCTGGGAGACGGCGCTTTCGATGAGAACGGCGCCCCTGTCCTGGGAGAGCTCCCAGAAGCCGATGCCCTGGAGGTCCAGATCCCGGGCCAGAGCGGCTTTCTCAGCTATGGACTCCGGGTCATCGTAAGAGAGAAAGCTGCCATTGCCATAGAGATAGGGGACCTTGGCCTCGGTGTGCCAAAGCTGCCGGTAGGCCGGGTCGGAGAGGTAAGTGGTCACCAGCGTGTCATAGGGAATGGAGCGGGCGGTGGTAAAGGTGCTATAAAGCCCGTTTTGATTGCCGCTCACGCCGTCATAGCGGTAGCCGTAGAGGGGCATGCCCAGCACCAGCTTGTCCGCGGGCACGCCCTTTTCCAGATAGGCCTCCACGCTGTCGCTGACGCTGCTCTGGTAGTGGGGGGCCTGGCCGGAAGGCGTATAGAGGGGAGCATTAAAGTCGGCGTACGTGTCCCAGGGGCCGTGAATGTCGTAGGCCATGAGGAAGATGTGGTCCACCACGTCGGCTACGGCGGTGGGCTGGATGTTGCTGAGGTACCAGTCCCCCGCGGCGCCGGCGATGGTCAGCTGGTAGTCCTTCCCGTCCCGTTTTCCCTGGCGGTCCAGTTCCTGGCGGATGGCTCGGAGGAGCAGGGTGAAGTTCTGCCTGTCCTGGGGACGGTGGTTGGTGCCGGCGGTGCCGCCGGAGACCGGGTATTCCCAGTCCAGATCGATGCCGTCCAGATCATGAGCGGAGAGAAGCACTGCACAGCTCTGGGCAAAGGTGGCTCGTCCGGCGGCGGTGGCAGCCACATCGGAGAAGTGGGCGGAGTAGTCCCACCCACCAACCGACAGTATGAGCTTCAGATGGGGATATTCCTCCCGAAGTGCCCGGAGAGCGGCAAAGTTTTTTTCATCCTGTGCAGGATTGTCCAGGGCCAGGGTACCGGCATCCGGGTCAATCATGGCAAAGGCGTAATTGATGTGGGTCAGCAGGTGGGCGGGGATGTCCGAGGCCCGGTAGCCCTGGTAGGCTGACCAGCCGGCATAATAGCCCACCACAGTGCTCTGGGGATAGGTGTATGTATCGGTATCCGCCCCTGTGCCAGCGGGGACGGCTCCCACCGGCGGGCGCAGCAGCAGGAGTGCGGCACAAAGAAGGAAGGTGCGCCGCAGAAAAGGCTTTGGAAAAGACATAGAGCGCTCCTTTTTCGCGGATATGTGCACTTATTGTACCTAAAATGGAGCGCAGAGACAAGGAAAGGATATTCCCAGCTCTTCCGTGTGTTGGGTATAGAGGAAAAAGAATGCCGCCTGACCCGTATGGGTCAGGCGGCATATGCTTATTCTATCAGCGGACACAAGAGGCGTTGGTGAGGCACTCCACGGCGTTGTAGCCGGCGTCAAAGGCCTTGGCATTGGACTCGTTGAACTTAGACTTGCCCTTCTTCTCGAACATGTGGTTCATGGCGGCGATGGCGGCCTCCTTTGTGAAGTCGCCCATGAGCTTGACAACAGCGCCGGTCATGACCACGTTGGCACCCTTGGGGTTGCCCAGGGAGGTGGCGATCTCCGTGCAGTTGACGTGGACGTAGGTTACATCCTGTCTGGCGTCATCAGGAATGGTGACGGTATCGCCCACCAGCACGGTGCCGCCGGGTGCCACGATGGGGAGGAACATGTGGAGGGAGGGCTCATTCATGGCCAGCAGCAGGTCGGGTTGCTCCTGGGAGGGATTGTAGATGTAGTTTTCTGCGCAGTACTTCACCGTACAGTTGGCGGTGCCGCCACGCATGGCGGAGCCGTAGGAGGGGACCCAGGTGACGTTCAGGCCCTCGGTAGCGGCAATATCGGAAATAATGAGGCCCACAGTCAGGACGCCCTGTCCGCCGGAGCCAGCGAATACGATCTCTCTCACTTCTGCTCCTCTCCTCTCTTCTTGAATTCACCAATGGGGTAGTAGGGGATCAGTTCCTTTTCAATGCGCTCCATGGCCTTGACCGGGGTGAGACCCCAGTTGATGGGACAGGGAGAGAGGACCTCCACGATGGAGTAGCCCTCGTGGTTGAGCTGGGCCTGGAGGGCATTTTTGATGTAGCCCTTGAGCTTGTTGATGTTGGCGGGATTGGTGACGGTGCCCCGGGCGGCATAGGCGGCGCCGGGGAACTCCCGGGCCACGATCTCCGGAAAGCGGATGGGGTAGCCGGTGACGGAGCAGTCACGGCCATAAATGGAGGTGGAGGTCTTTTGACCCTCCATGGTGGTCAGGGACATCTGGCCGCCGGTCATACCGAAGTTGGTGTTATTGATGACGATGACGGTGATGTTCTCGTTGCGGTAGGCGGCGTTGAAGGTCTCAGCAATACCGATGTTGTAGGCATCGCCGTCGCCCTGATAGGAGACCACCAGGGTGTCAGGGCTCACACGCTTCATACCGGTGGCCACTGCGCCGGCGCGGCCGTGGCAGCAGTGGAGACGGTCACACTCCAGACCGGCGCCCAGGTTGGAGGAGCAGCCCACGCCGATGGGGAAGATGATGTTGTCCAGCTGGTCCAGCTCCTCCAGAGCCTCCATGATCAGACGGCTGACGATGCCGTGCCCACAGCCGGGACAAAAATCCATGGGTTTGTCCACAAGGGCAGGGACCTTTCTTTCACGGGTAGCGGCCATATCAATAGACCTCCTTTACTTCGCCGTTCTTGATCCGGTGATAATCGGCCTTGATGCTGCGGATGGGGGGCGTGTTATAGACGTATGTAAGGGCGTAGGCGGGGATGTTGCGGTCCTTGTGGGTCTTTTTGATGTAGAGGGCGGCGTCGTCCACCAGCTGGCCGGTGGCATTTTCTTCCACGGTGATGACGCCCTTGCAGGCGGGGTTGATCTTGGCAAAGGCTTTTTCCGGGAAGGGCCAGGCGGTGATGGGACGGATGAGGCCCACCTTCTCGCCTTCGGCCCGCAGCTCACGGATGGCGCCCAGGGTGGCCCGGCCGGGAACGCCGTAGGCCACGAACACGTAGTCGGCATCCTCGACGCCTTCGTCGAACCAGCGCTGCTCGTTCTCCTTGATGGCGGCGTACTTCTCACGCAGCTCCACGGCCTCCTTGCGGGAGTCCCGTTCAAAGATACCGATCTTCTTATAGTCGTACTTGCCGGTGAGGGCCCAGGGGGTCCGCTTGGTCTCCACGAAATCGGGGAGGGTGACCGGCTCCATCATCTGGCCCAGAGTGCCCTCGCCCATCATGACCACGACGATGCGGTACTTCTCAGAAAGCTCATAGGCGGGGAGCATCAGGTCCACGAACTCCTGTACAGAGGAGGGACAGAGGACGATGCAGCGGTAGTCGCCCTGACCGCCGCCACGGGTCTCGCGGTTGTAATCGCACTGGGCGGTGAAGAGGGTGCCCAGGCCATTGCCGTAACGGACCTGGGTGATGACCACGGCGGGGAGACCCTCGTCGCACAGGGTGGAGATGCCCTCCTGCTTGAGGGAGATACCCGGGCCGGAGGAGGCGGTGAGGGCCCGCACACCACAGGCAGAGGCGCCGATGACCATGTTGATGCCGGCCAGTTCGCTTTCGGCCTGGACAAAGGAACCGCCGACCTCTGCCATACGCCAGGACAGATATTCCATGATCTCGCTGGAAGGGGTGATGGGATAGCCAGCGTAGAACCGCGCGCCTGCCCGGACGGCGGCCTCTGCGATTGCCTCGTTGCCTTTCATCATTTCAGCCATGTCGTATATACTCCTTTCCGCTCACTCAGCCCAGGACGTGGAACACGCCGTCGGGGCACACGGTGTAACAGATGCCGCAGCCAATGCAGGCTTCGTCGTCGATCTGCACAGGGTAATACCCGGCATCGTTGAGCTCAGTCGACTTGCTGATGCACTTTTTTGGGCAGTTGTGGATGCAAAGGCCGCATTCCTTGCACCGCGCCCGGTTGATTTCGACCTTCATCTGGGTCCCTCCATTCACTATTTGTTCCGAAGAATAGAACCTTGTTCCGATATTTAGAGCATACACCCGCCGCCTGCCCATGTCAATACCTCCCAGAAGGAAAATTTAGCGGATATGAAAATTGTTTCACTGTGTGGAACAGCTTGACACCGATTTGGAAGTGTAGTTTAATTATGGTTGAAAATTGTGAGTGTTTAGGGAGGAATGTCGTGTGTCTGACATCATTCAGTCGGTGGACCGGGCTCTGGAGATCATGATCTATCTGTACCATGAGGGGAAGGAGACCAGCATCACCAAGATCGCGGCGGACCTGGGTGTCTATAAGAGCACGGTATACCGCACACTGGTGACCCTGGAGAACCGTGGTTTTGTCCGCAAAAATCCGGAGACGGAAAAATACTGGCTGGGAAACCGTCTATTCGTCCTGGGGAAGGGGGTAGAAAACCGGATGGGGCTGCCGGAGATCGTCCGTCCCTACGCAAAAAAACTCTATGACGCCTATTGCGAGGTAGTCAATGTCTCCATTCTTGAACGCAATCCGGACGATGTCTACCGCAGCGTCATCATCCTGAAGGAGGAGAGCAGCCGGCAGGTTCTCACTGTCAACCCGCCGGTGGGGTCCAGCAGCGAGTGCTACTGCTCTTCGGTGGGCAAATGTCTGTTGGCATACAGCGCCGACATTGACCTTGGCATTTATGAGACCCACCCGATGCGCCCTCACACCGATCATACTATCACCACAGTGGCGGCACTGCGGTCAGAACTGGCGAAGGTCCGGGATCGGGGCTATGCCTTGGACCACGAGGAGCTGGAATATGGTCTGACGTGTATTGGTGCGCCCATTTTGAACCAAAAGGGGGAGGCAGTGGCAGCCATCAGCCTCTCCGGCCCCACCAGCCGCATGCTCTCCGGCGATATTGAGGAGCGGATCGAAGCGGTCAAGCGGATCGCCCGGGAAATTTCCAGTAACTTTTGACACCCGGTTTCTGTTCCGCCACATGGGACACGTGTTTTAAATGCATAAAAAATCATTGTGATTTTGTACAAAAAGTATGCTTGACATTTCCAGAGAATGGGGGTATGCTCAACAGCGTAATGGGAAGAAGCGCCGCGCGTTTCTTTCTTTTCCGACAATATAGGAACATTGTTCTGAAGAATAGAACAACAAAGAAAGGCGGGGGAAGGAACATGAAGATCCTGGTCATCAATCCGGGCGGCACTTCCACGAAGATCGCGGTTTTTGAAGATGACAAGCAACTCTTCAAGGCCAATATCACCCACACGGCGGAGGACCTGAAGCCCTTTCACAGGGTGTTCGACCAATTTGGCTATCGAAAGGAGCTTATCTTGCGGGCGGTCACAGAGCAGGGCATCGAGCTGAAGGAGCTCTCCGCCGTGGCCGGTCGGGGTGGCCTGATGGAACCTATTCCAGGCGGAACTTACGCGGTCAATGACCGTATGGTGGAGGATATGCGCAACGCCGTCCACGGAGAACATCCCTCCAACCTGGGCTCTGTGTTGGCAAAGGAGATCGGCGATGAGCTGGGGATTCCCTCTTTCGTGGTAGACCCCGTCTCTGTGGATGAGCTCATGCCTATAGCCAGGATCTCCGGCATCTCCGATCTGGAGCGGCCCAGTTGGTTCCACGCCCTCAACCACAAGGCGGTGGCCCGGTGGGCGGCGGAACGGGTGGGGAAGCCCTATGAAGAATGTGACCTCATCGTGGCCCATCTGGGCTCCGGCAACTCTATTGTGGCCCATAAGCACGGCCAGATGATCGACGGCAGCGGTGGCCGGACCAATGGTCCCTTTTCTCCCGAGCGCAGCGGTGGCCTGCCCACCTATCCGCTGGTGGAACTGTGTTACTCCGGGAAATACACCCATGAGGAGATGGTGGCGAAGCTCAGCTTGGTGGGCGGTATGTACGACTATCTGGGTACCAAGGATGCCCAGGAAGTGGAGCGGCGCATGGCTGAGGGCGATGAGAAAGCAAAGCTGGTCTATGAGGCCTATGTCTATGCCATCGCCAAGGAGATCTGTTCCTACGCAGCCGCCTTCGAGGGGAAAGTGGACCGTATCGTGCTCACCGGCGGCATTGCCCACTCCGCGTACGTGGTCCGTGAGGTGGGCCGGATGACGGCTTTCCTGGCCCCCATGGAAGTGGTGGCTGGCGAGTTTGAAATGGAGGCACTGGCCCTGGGAGCCCTGCGGGTGCTCCGTGGGGAGGAGACGGCAAAGGTCTACCAATGAGCGGAAAGCTCCCAACCGTCGCCTGCATCCTGTGAAGAGGCAGGTGGGAAAGGAAGGATAACATGGAGAAAGAGGGCGGCCATCTTGTCTCAACCCGAATGTAGGACCAAGCGCGAACCAAGCGTTGGAATGTCCCTTGTGGTATTCCTGATCGCTATGGGGATCATGCTCTTCGGACTGGTGATCTTTGAACTGGATATTCATATTGTTATGCTAGTGGCCCTGGCCTTTGCCTGCATTGCCTCGGCTCCGCTGGGATATAGCTTTGATGACCTGTTGGAGTGCATGAAGAAAACGCTGGGCCAGTCCATGTCGGCCATGGTGATCTTCATCTTCATTGGCCTCATCATCGCAGCCTGGATCTTCTCCGGAACGGTGCCGGCGCTGATCTATTATGGGCTGCACTACATCACACCCAAGCTGTTTCTCCCTGTTGGTCTTCTCCTGTGCAGCCTGACCTCCATGTCCATCGGTACCTCCTGGGGGACGGTGGGGACCATGGGACTGGCCATGATGGGGATCGGCGCGGGAATGGGGATTCCGGCTGGGCTGACCGCCGGCATGGTGCTGTGCAGCGCCTCCTTCGGCGACAAGATGTCCCCCATTTCCGATACCACCAATCTGGCTCCGGCGGCAGCGGGGACGACTTTGCAGCGGCATATCAGCAGCATGTGGATGACCACACTTCCGGCCTATATCATCGTCTTTGTGATCTTCACGATCATTGGTCTTTTCTATCAGGATGGGCAGATGGATTACACCACCATCAATACGTTCATCGACACAATTGGAACGACATTCCATATTTCGCCTGTTCTTCTGCTGCCGGTCGTGGTCCTGCTGGTGCTCAATATCCGGCAGTTCCCCGCCATACCTGGCATGGCTATCGGTACGCTGCTGGCAGTCATTCTGGCGGTGGTGGTGCAGGGGGTCAGCATCCGGGATGTGATCTCCGGCCTGAACTACGGCTACACCGCCTCCACCGGTGTGGAGATGGTGGACACCCTGCTCCAGCGAGGTGGGATCCAGAGTATGATGTATACCTTCTCGCTGGCCTGCATTGCGATCTCCTTCGGCGGCGTCATGGAGCGGGTGGGTTATCTGCATAAAGTCGTGGGACTGGTGGTCTCCAAGGTCAAGTCAGACAAAATGATGGTGCCGTTGGTCATCGGATCGGCCACCGTGGGCACCATGGTCATGGGCGAGGTCTACCTTACCCTAGTGCTCAACGGTAATCTGTTCCGGGAGACCTTCAAGGAGCGTGGACTGCGCCCGGAGATGCTCTCACGGCTGCTGGAGGAGGGCGGTACCCTGACCCAGGTCTTTGTCCCCTGGTCCACCACCAGCATGTTTGTCACGGCGGCGCTGGGAGTCTCCACCGCGGAATACTGGAGATTTGCCCTGCTGCACTATATCAATCCACTACTGTCGATTGTACTTTGTTTCTTTGGGTACGGCGTACTGTATATCAACAAACCTTGCCGCTGGGACAAGAGATGCGGCCCTGTGGAGGAGTCATGAAATGCTGAAAAATTTTGATGAAGTTCTTGAGAAAGTGCGTTCCATCGAACCCTTTACCGTCAGCGTGGCTGCTGCTGCTGACAAGGAACTGCTCCAGGCGGTCAAGACGGCCTCGGATCTGGGGTTTGTACGCCCGGTGCTGGTGGGAGACCCAAAGGCGGTAGGCGGCATCTGTGAAGAGATTGGCCTCAAGCCTCTGGATATCCTGGCAGCTGACGGGGAGGAAAAGGCGGTTGCAGCTGCTGTCAAGGCGGTGCGGGAAGGCGGCGCCCAGGTCCTCATGAAGGGCCTGGTGAACACCAGCGTCTACATGCGGGGTATCCTCAACAAGGAGCACGGCTTGCGTACGGGACGACTGCTGTCCATGATGGCGGTATACGAGGCGCCCGGCTACCATAAGCTGGTCTACTGCAGCGACAGTGGTATCAACGTAGCGCCCAATCTGGAGCAGAAAAAAGATATTTTGAAAAATATCCTTCTGGCCACCAAGTCCATTGGACTGGAGAACCCCAAGGTGGCCGCGTTGACGGCCAATGAGATGGTGGACCCCAAGATCCAGTCCACGGTGGATGCCGCCGGACTGGTGGAGTATGTTGCCAGCGGCGCCCTGGGGCCGGATCTGCCCTGCATCATCGAGGGCCCCATCGCCTTCGACGTGGCCTTTGATCCACACGCCGCCGCCCACAAGAAGATCGACAGCAAGATCACCGGCGAGACCGACATCGTGATCTTCCCCAATATGGAGGCGGGGAACATCATGGGCAAGTCCTGGATCCACCTGTGCAAGTGCCGCTGGGCGGGCATCGTTCTGGGGGCTACCCATCCGGTAATCCTGGGGTCCAGGGCGGACACGCCGGAGATCAAGCTCAATTCCATCGCACTGGCCTGTCTGGCTGCACGGAGCTAAGGTCTGGCCTTTCCGCAAAAGATGTGTGACAACGGCTGTGGAAAGGGGGTAGTGTGAGGGATGTTGATCTCGTTTCCTAAAATGGATCTGCCTCTCCAGGAGGCGGACCGGATTGTCATCCCGCCCATGTACCGGATCAGGCAGAAATACGATGACCGGCACATCCAGGACGTTTCGGGACATCTGCGGAAGCAGTTGGAGTTCTCAGTGCTTGACCGGAAGCGGCTGCGTGGCAAGCGGCTGGCGCTGACAGTGGGCAGCCGGGGCATTCCGGACCTTGACAAGCTGGTCCGCACCATCTGTGACACCTGTAAGGCGTGGGGGGCAAAGCCCTTCATCGTGCCCGCGATGGGAAGTCACGGCGGATCGACGGCAGAGGGACAGCGGCAGATCCTGGCGGAGTATGGGATCACCCAAGAGACCATGGGCGTGCCGGTGTACTCCAGCATGGAGGTGGAGCAGTACGGAGCCCTGGAGGACGGAACGCCGCTCTACTGTGACAAGAATGCTTGGGAGGCCGACGGGGTGATCCTGTTCAACAAGGTCAAGCCCCACACCGATTTTCGGGGAAAGCACGAGAGCGGCTTGGGCAAAATGGTGGCCATCGGCCTGGCCAAGGGAAAGGGAGCATCTGTATTCCACACCAAGCGGCTCAGCCGTTTCCCGGAGTATATCCCAAAGGTGACCGAGATCTTCATGAAGACCGGGAAGGTGGCCTTCGGTGTTGGTGTGGTCCAGAACGCCTATGACCGGATCTGCCGGATCGAGGCCTGTGAGAGCGCGGATATTCTGGACCTGGATGCCCGGCTTCAGGCCTTTGCCAAGACCCAGCTTCCCAGGTTTAAGTTTGACCGCTGCGATGTGCTGGTGGTGGATGAGATCGGCAAAGACATCAGCGGCAGCGGCATGGACCCCAACATCACGGGGCGGAACGATACGGGAGATTTCCCAGGGGTCCTGGACCTGCAGAGACTGGTGGTCCTCGGCATTACCGAAGCATCCTGCCACAATGGCTGCGGCATCAACTTGTGTGACCTGACGGTCCGGAGATGTCTCAACGAGATCGACTGGTACGCCACCTGGCTCAACAACGTGACCGCGTCCATGCTCAGCAGAGGGCAGATCCCCACCTATGTTGAGAACGACCGGGATGCCGTGCTCACCGCCATCCGAACCTGTGTCGAGACAGACTTTGACCACCCCAGGGTGGCCCGCATCAAAAATACACTGCACATGTCTGAAATCCTGGTCTCTGAGGCCCTGTACCAGGACATCAAGGATCGTGAAGACGTCGTGCTGCTCTCCGGTCCCAAGGAGATGCGCTTCGACGACCATGGCTTCTTGCGAAAGGATATCTGGGGTCAGGAGGTATCTGACCCATAAAATCAGGACATCTGTCCAGAGAGTGAGGGTTTTGAATGAGTAATGCGGAAAAACACAGCACCAAACTGAGCGTACGCCAACTAACCATCATCTTCTTCCTTGGCTTGGGCTATACCATCGTCTACGCGACCCCCTTTATCCAGTATGTGTTCTACGATTCCCTGGTGGGCACGCTGGGCTGTACCCAGCAGCAGTTGGGATACCTCATCACCATCTTCGGTATCGGCAACCTGCTGGCGCCCTTCGGCGGCATGCTCAGTGATAAATTCAATACCAAGAAGATCTATCTGCTGTCCGTAGGCGTTATCTGCGTGCTCAATGTGTTGTTTGTGCTCAACATGACCTACAGCTTTGCCCTCATTATCTGGGCCGGTTTTGCATTCTTTGCCCTCTTCCTCTATTTCCCCGCCCACACCAAGCTGGTCCGTCTGGTGGGCAGTGAAAACCAGCAGGGCACTATTTTCGGTCTTACCGAGTCCTTCTGCGGCATTACCAACGTTATCGTGAACTTCATCGCTCTCTTCCTTTTTGCCAAGTTTGCCAATGACACCTTTGGCACCAACGGCCTTAAAGCGGCCATCATCGGCTATGCCGTGCTGGGCGTGATCTCCCTGGTCATACTGGCCGTTCTGGTCCCCGACCCCGGCAAGCCCTCTCCCGAGAGCGGCGGTGAGAGCAACATCAATTCCAAGATGACCATCAGGGACTGGGTGAGCATCGTGATCAACCCCCGTACCTGGATGTCCGGCATCGCTGTGTTCACTACCTACACCATGTACTGTACCCTCTCCTATTACACCCCCTATTTCAGCAATGTTTTGGGTGTCTCCCTGGCCGGCACGGGCGCCATCGCCATCATCCGGCAGTACGGTACCCGTTTTATCGGCGCTCCGGTGGGCGGTTGGCTGGGCGATAAGATTCACTCGGTCTCCAAAGTGGTGGGCGTCTCCCTGGCGGCGGCCGTGGTGATCGTGCTGGTCTTTATGCTCGTACCTGTCGGTACCAGCGCGGCCGTGCTTACAGCACTTACCCTGTGCGCTGGCGTGCTCACCTACATGGCCCGCGGCTGCATGTTCGCCGTTCCTTCGGAGCTGAAGATCCCCAGAAAGTATGCAGGTACCACCTCCGGTGTGGTGTGCGCCATCGGCTACTGCCCCGACCTCTTTATCTTCGTCCTCTTTGGCTACTGGCTGGATAAGCACGGCAATGCCGGCTACCAGAACATCTTCATCTATGCGGCTGTCATCATGGCCATTGGCGTGGTGAACGCCATTGTCACTCAGATCTACAAGAAAAAGGTCCTTGGGAAAGAATCCGCTCAGGACGCGGTCTGACCGCGCCACACAGAAAGGGGTAAGAACAGCAATGAAACAGGAATTCATCGACGCGCTCATCGGTATCTGCGGTAAGGATTATGTCTATTCTTCCAAGGAGGATGTGTCCGGCTATCTCTATGACGAGACGGAGGAGTTTGTCCGTCCCAAGGCCTGCGAGGATTGTCTGGTGGTCCGGCCCGGTACTTATGAAGAGGTCTCCAAGATTCTCCAGTGGGCCAACGAGACAAAGACCCCCATCATCCCCCGCGGCGGTGGTACCGGCGCCTGCGGCGCGGCCATCCCCACCATCCCCTCCGTCATCATGTCCATGGAACGTTTTAAGGACATCGTGGAGGTTGATGAGACCAATATGATGATTACCTGTCAGACCGGCGTCACGCTGGCCAAGCTCAATGAATACCTCAATGAGAATGTCCACGCCCTGTACTTCCCCTGCCACCCCGGCGACGAGGGCGCCCAGGTGGGCGGTATGTGCATTGAGAACGCCGGTGGTGTCCGGGCCGTGAAACACGGCATCATGCGCAGCTATGTCAAGGGAATGAAGGTCTGCCTCCCCAACGGCGAGATCGTCCAGTTCGGCGGCAAGCTGGTGAAGAACAACATGGGCTATGACCTGCTCCACCTGCTGGTAGGCTCCGAAGGCACCCTGGCTGTGGTGCTGGAGGCCACACTGAAGCTTTATCCCCGCCTGGACTACACCGGCGCTCTGGTCTGCTCCTTTAAGGACACCGAGTCCGCTGTCAAATCGGTGGGTGAGGTCCAGAAGGCGGGTATCATCCCCCTGGCCGTAGAGTACATGGACCGCGATATCGCCGTGGAGACCGCCAAGCGCATCAGCAAGACCTGGCCCATGAGCGACGAGGGCTGTGTGGACCTCATCTACATGGTGGAGGAGGCCACCGAGGACGCCCTTTATGAGACCGCAGGTACCATCGCCGAGATCTGCGAGAACAACGGGGCCGTGGGTTCCGTCATCGCTGAAAACGAGAAGGAGCAGCGCAATATCCTGGAGATCCGCTCCGATATCTACGAGGTCTTTAAGCCCGAGTTTGTGGACTCCCTGGATACCGCTGTCCCCGTGGCCCACATCGGCGATCTGCTCCGGTACATCGACGCCATTGCCGAGAAGTACGGCACCCGCAGCCCCCGCTTTGGTCACGTGGCCGATGGCAACTTCCATAACTTCATCCTCATGGTAGACGGAAAGGTGCCTGAGTGGGCCGACGATATGCGCCGGGACATCTACAAGGCCGCTCTGAAGTACGGTGGAACTGTTACTGCCGAGCACGGTACCGGCAAGACCCGGAAGCCCTACATGGAACTGCAGTATACCCCCCATGTGCTGGAGATCATGCGCAACATCAAGCGTGCCTTTGATCCCAACAATATCCTCAACCCCGGTGTCATCGTGGATCTGTAAAAACGGAAGTTCACGTGCTTGATGGCGCGACAACAACAGATAGCAAAATGGGCCCGACCGCTTTTTAGCGGTCGGGCCCATTTTGCTGTGAACTGTCGTTTACACGGGAATATTAAGAGAGGCGTGATGTGGGTCAGCGGGTCCCGGCGGGCGGCAGTGCAGCCGGTCACTGGTCCTGCCCAGAGAGACGTTCGGCCCAGGTGGAGGCGTCCCGATAGCCATCCAAAAGCGAGAACTGTTCTTTGGGAAGGCAGGCTGTGAGCTTATTCTGAAATACATTGATAAAGTCGCGGGAGGTAGTGCGGTAGTCCTGATGATAGGGACGCCAAACTCCGCCCACTGACATGAGATGGCCGCCCTCAAGATCGACCTGGGCATAGGCGATGGTGCCAGACAGCAAGGCCTGATAAAAACGGTGGACTTTCTTGCGTTCTGGCTCAAGAACACGGGTGGAACCGATGGGGTCCACCTCTGTTACCCGATGGAGCTGTCGGGTTCCATATGTGACGTCCTCCAAAGTCTCCGCTGCATTTTTAAGAACGGTGTCACCGGCACGCTGTCTCTGCCTGAGGTAGATGGACGGGAGATCATCGACACCGGCTACAAGTAAAAAACCATCTGCTCCGGAAGACAATGTAAGGCTGATTTCTTCCTTAAGAATCTCTATAGGCCTTTGGAACATCGGAGGCATATAAATTTTCACACAGTCCTCGATGAAACAGCAATCGTGCGCATCTTGAGAAATGTCGTAAAGACCACTGAGAAACCCGGGTCCTGTGGACAATGCCGACCAACACCAACATATTTTAATTCAAAAATATCAGATTTTACAGAAAAGTAAAACATATTTCCCCAATAATACAAAACGAGGAGCCTGGCCACGGTGGACAGACTCCTCGCTTGCTGATGGGATAAGACTCACTGATAGAGGGGGTATTTGGCGCACATGGCGGCTACAGTCTCCCGAATGGAGTTAGCCTTGGCATCAAAGTCGGTGGCGGCCTGCCAGATCAGGGAGCCGATGACCTTCATCTCCTCCTCGCCGAAGCCGCGGGTGGTGACGGCGGGGGTGCCCACCCGGATGCCGCTGGTGACGAAGGGCTTCTCGGGGTCGTTGGGGATGGCGTTCTTGTTGACGGTGATGCAGACCTCATCCAGCCGCTTCTCCAGCTCCTTGCCGGTGATATGGGCTTTGCGCAGGTCCACCAGCATCAGGTGGTTGTCGGTGCCTCCGGAGACCAGGTCGAAGCCGGCGTCGGTGAGAGACTGGGCCAGGACAGCAGCGTTTTTGATGATCTGCTCCTGATAGGTCTTGAACTCGGGCTTGAGAGCCTCGCCGAAGGCAACAGCCTTGGCGGCGATGATGTGGAGGAGAGGACCGCCCTGGGAGCCGGGGAAGATGGCGGAGTCGATCTTCTTGGCCAGCTCCTCCTTGCAGAGGATCATGCCGCCCCGGGGACCACGGAGGGTCTTGTGGGTGGTGGTGGTGACCACGTCGGCGTAGGGGACAGGGGAGGGGTGGAGCCCGGCGGCCACCAGGCCGGCAATGTGGGCCATGTCCACGAACAGGTAGGCGCCCACCTCGTGGGCGATGTCGGCGAAGGCCTTAAAGTCGATGATCCGGGGGTAGGCGGAGGCGCCGGCGATGATCATCTTGGGCTTGTGCTGCCGGGCCAGGTCCCGGACCTGGTCATAGTCGATGTAACCCTTGTCGTTGAGGCCGTAAGAAACCATATGATAGTTCTTGCCGGAGAAGTTCACGGGAGAGCCGTGGGTGAGGTGGCCGCCGTTGCCCAGGTCCATGCCCAGTACGGTGTCGCCGTGCTCACACAGAGCCTGGTAGACGGCATAGTTGGCCTGGGCGCCGGAGTGGGGCTGGACGTTGGCATGGTCGGCGCCGAAGAGCTTGCAGGCCCGGTCCCGGGCGATGTTCTCGGTGACGTCCACCTCCTGGCAGCCGCCGTAGTAGCGCTTGCCGGGGTAGCCCTCGGCGTACTTGTTGGTGAGCACCGTGCCCATGGCCACCAGTACCGCCTCGCTGACGATGTTCTCAGAGGCGATGAGCTCAATGTTCCGCCGCTGCCGGGCCAGCTCGGCCGCCACGGTGGCGCCCACTTCCGGGTCGTTGGCGGTGAGGAAATCGATCATTTCTTGTACCATTGCCGTCGCACCTCGCATCAAGAAAGTAATGTGTCAAAGTGACATGCAAATATTATACCGGAACGTTTTGAGAAATACAACTGTCATTCTTGGAAAAACACAGTCGCATCTTGCCGATATTTATGGTATGATAATGGAGACTGAATAAACCGCAATGCATTTTATCCGCGCGGCAGAGCCGCACAATTTTATAAAAACAGACAAAATGAACTGTTTTTGTGAAATTCAGATATTACGACAGCAGAGTCCGGCGGAAGACCGCCGGCAGTGCGGCATGGAAAGGAATGGCCGATATGACAAAGAAAGAGCGGGCCAGAGCCATCGTGGAGGAGCTCAAGGCTCTTTATCCGGAGGGCATCTGTTCCCTCAACTACCCCAAACCCTATGAGCTGCTGTTTGCCGTCCGCCTGTCGGCCCAGTGTACCGACGAGCGGGTGAACATGGTGACGCCGGCCCTCTTTGCCCGATTCCCCACCCTGGAGTCCCTGGCCCAGGCCGACGTGGCCGAGGTGGAGGAGTACATTCACTCCACGGGCTTTTTCCGGGCCAAGGCCCGGGACATCGTGGCCGCCTCCCAGATGATGCTGGAGCAGTTTGACGGCAAGGTGCCCGACAACATGGAGGATCTGCTGAAACTGCCCGGCGTGGGTCGTAAGACGGCCAACCTCATTCTAGGGGACGTCTATCACGTCCCCGGTGTGGTGGTGGCGGACACCCACTGCATCCGCATCTCGGGCAAGCTCGGCCTTACCGATGGCACCAAGGACCCGGGCAAGGTGGAGACCCAGCTGCGGAAGGTACTGCCTCCGGAGGAGTCCAACAACTTCTGTCACCGGCTGGTGCTCCATGGCCGGGCGGTGTGTACCGCCCGGAAGCCGGACTGCCAGAACTGCACTCTGCGGCCCTGGTGCGCCTTCTTCCAGAAGGGGACGAAGTGACATGGAGTTGGTAGACCTGGAGACCTGGCCCCGCAAGGAACATTTCCAATTCTTTTCCGGGCTTTCTTTTCCATTTTATAATGTGACCAGCACCCTGGATGTGACCAAGTTCTATCCGTGGGTCAAAGAACGGAAGGGCTCCTTTTATTACAGTCTCATCTATGCCACCATGACGGTGATGA
This sequence comes from uncultured Intestinimonas sp., assembly GCF_944387245.1. Classification (GTDB taxonomy): domain Bacteria; phylum Bacillota; class Clostridia; order Oscillospirales; family Oscillospiraceae; genus Intestinimonas. The sequence continues at coordinate 70,367 of NZ_CALXEE010000001.1, forward strand.
ATGACCTGCCCGATTACCTTTATAAAATCCGGGGCAGCCAGGTGGTGAAGCACGACCATCTGGACCCCAGTTTTGTGGTCATGGATGGGAACACCCATCTGTTGAAGATCGTGACGGTGCCCTTCGGCGGAAGCGTAGAGGAATTTTGTGACCGATGTGCCCGGTATGACGCAGCCCAGAAATCGCCCTTCCCGCCGGCGGAGTCGGAGGCCAGGGACGATCTGGTCTATATTTCCTGCCTGCCCTGGATAAGCTTTAGCAGCCTTACCAACGAGATGGACATCAACCCGGACGACTCCATTCCAAGGGTGACCTGGGGAAAGCTTGAAAAGCGGGAGGGGAGGCTTCTGCTGCCCTACGCGGTGCAGCTCAACCACCGCCTCCTGGACGGTTGGCACCTGAGTCAGCTGGTGGGCGGGGTCCAGGCCTGGATCGATCGAAGATGAAACATAACGAAAGACCCGCGGCCCAGGCCGCGGGTCTTTCTGTGTTTAGAAATCGGGTCCCTTGATCTCTTCCCAGTAGCGTTTGGCCGCCTGCTCTGCCTTGTTCTCGGCGTAGGTGTAGTACCGGGTGCCCAGAAGGCTGTCGGGAAGGTACTGCTGCCGTACCCAGTGGTGGGGGAAGTCATGGGGGTAGAGGTAGCCCTGTTCCCGCTCCATGCCGGCGGAGTCGGCGTGTTTGTTCTGGAGGTGGCGGGGGTAGTCCCCGGTCTTGCCCGCCCGGACGTCGGCCAGGGCGGCGTCGAAGGCGATGTGGGCGGAGTTGGACTTGGGGCTGGTGGCCATGAGTACCGCCGCGTCCCCCAGGGGGATACGGGCCTCAGGGAGGCCCAGCATGTTGGCAGCGTCCACGCAGGCCTTGACGATGGGGATGATCTGGGGGTAGGCCAGGCCGATGTCCTCGCAGGCGATGACCATGAGCCGGCGGCAGGCGGAGATCAGGTCCCCCGCCTCCAGCAGCCGGGCCAGGTAGTGGCAGGCTGCGTCAGGGTCGGAGCCCCGGATGGACTTCTGGAGGGCGGAGAGGATGTCGTAGTGGTCGTCCCCTTCCCGGTCATACCGCATGGCGGAGCGCTGGGCCACCACTTGGGCGTCGGCCAGGGTTACCCGTAGCACCCCGTTTTCCCGCCGGGCGGTGTTCATCAAAAGCTCCACCGCGTTCATGGCTTTGCGCACGTCGCCGCCGCAGGCCGAGGCGATGGCCTCCCGCACGCCGTCCTCACAGGAGAGCTCTGCCCCCAGCCGGACGGCCATGATGGACATGCCCCGGTCGATGGCGGGGAGGACGTCGGCGGCCTCCACCGGCTTGAACTCGAAGACGGTGGACCGGCTGAGCACGGCGTTGTAGACGTAGAAGTAGGGGTTCTCGGTGGTGGAGGCGATGAGGGTGACGTCGCCCTTTTCGATGACCTCCAACAGGGACTGCTGCTGCTTTTTGTTAAAGTACTGGATCTCGTCCAAGTAGAGGAGGATGCCGTTGGGGGCCAGCATGGTGCCCACGTCGGCTAATACGTCCTTCACATCGGAGAGGGAGCCGGTGGTGGCGTTGATTCGCCGCAATGCCCGGTTGGTCCGGGCGGCGATGAGGTTGGCCACGGTGGTCTTGCCGGTGCCAGAGGGGCCATAAAAGACCAGGTTGGGGATGTTCCCGCTCTCGATGATGCGCCGCAGCAGCCCGTCCGGGCCCAGAATGTGCCGCTGGCCCACCACCTCGTCCAGACTGGTGGGGCGGATCTCGTCCGCCAGAGGCCGGTACGCCATAAAAAGACCTCCCGAAAAAAGAATGGAGGGGAATGTTCCCCTCCATTCTAACATGTGTTCGAGTCGGCGTAAAGGCTTTAGAGGAAATCGGTCTCCAGCCCCGTTTTCCGGCAGCCTTCGGGGGCGTAGCGCCAGTGGCCCAGCCGGCCGTCGGTGATGAAGTAGGTGAGGGGTGGCGGTACGGGCTCCGGGGGCAGCCGGTCGATGATGAGGAGCTTGATCTTCATCCGCTCGGGCAGGATGGATTTGAGAAAGACGGAGACCCGGTCCCCCTCCCGCAGATCCTCCCGGGGCTCGGCCAGGCCGGACAGGTTGGGGAAGAGCTCCACAAAGATGCCGTAGTCCTTGATGCCCCGGACCCAGCCCGCCACTGTCATGCCGGTGGCAAGGCGGCGGGCGTTTTCCTCCCAGGTGCCCAGCAGCTCACGGTGCGTGAGCCGCACCCGGCCCAGGTTGGGGTCGGTGTCCACCACGGCGGCGAAAATCTCCTGGCCCACGGTGAAGCGGCAGGCGGGGTGGGGGATACGGGAGACGGAGATCTGCTCCAGGCCGATCATGGACACCAGGCCGCAGCCCATGTCCACAAAGGCGCCGAAGGGCTCTAAGTGGGTGACGGTGCAGGGGATGACCATGCCGGGCCGCAGCCGGGCCATGAGGGCCTCCCGGGCCAGCAGCTGGGCACGGCGGCGGGAGAGGAGGAGCCGGGGACCGTCGGGGCCCTCCATGACCCGCTCCACCAGAAAACATACCGGCTTGCCCACCCGGGAGAGGATGGCGATGTCCCGGACGGTGCCCTCTGCCACCCCCACGGCGGTCTCCGACCGGGGGATCACCCCGATAAAGGGCCCCAGGGCCACGGTGAGGTCGTGCTCCGGGGAGCAGGAGAGGGCCATGCCCTCCAGGATCTGGTCCCGGTCCCGGGCGGAGAGCAGCCCGGACAGAGAGGAACAGGCGGCCCGGTTCTCCGGCGTCTCCAGGCGTCTGCCCTCGGGAAGAAAACGGCTGAGCATCCCGATCATTCCTTTCTATGGTCCCGTTTTTTGCGGATATGTCACTATATGCGCCGGGAAAGCCGGAATTGACAGGATGGGCCCTGGAACATATAATTAGTTAATTGTAATCTGCGGGAAGGAGGCGCTCACCATGGATGTGCGTCTGGGCGATGTTCTGGAGATGAAGAAGCCCCACCCCTGCGGCAGCAAGGAATGGCTGGTGCTGCGGGTGGGGATGGACTTCCGGCTCCGCTGTCAGGGCTGCGGACACGAGGTCATGCTGCCCCGGAGCAAGGCGGAGAAAAACATCAAAAAGATCCTGCGGGAGGAGGAGCAGCCGTGAAAAAATACTGGAGCCGCCGGATCCGGGACATGGTCCCCTACGTGCCGGGGGAGCAGCCCAAGGACCGGGTCTTTATCAAGCTCAATACCAACGAAAATCCCTATCCCCCATCCCCTAAGGCCCTGGAAGCCCTGCGGGAGGCGGCGGACGACCGGCTGCGGCTGTACCCCGACCCGGAGTGTGCCCAGCTGCGCACGACCATCGCCGCCGTCCACGGGCTCACACCGGAGCAGGTATTCCCCGGCAACGGCTCCGACGAGGTGCTGGCCTTCTGCTTCCAGGCCTTCTTTGACCCTGACCGGCCGGTGTGCTTTGCCGACATCACCTATACCTTCTATGCTGTCTACGCCGAATATTTCGGCCTCAACCCTCGGCTCATCCCCCTGGGGGAGGACTTCTCTCTGCCGGTGGTACCCTTCTGCACCGGGAACAGCGGCGGCGTGGTGGTGGCCAACCCCAACGCCCCCACGGGCTTAGAGGTGTCCCGGGAGGATCTGATCCGCATTCTGGAGTCCAATCCTCAGGCGGTGGTCCTGGTGGATGAGGCCTACATCGACTTCGGCGGCACCTCCGCCGACACCCTGGTGAACCGATATGACAACCTGGTGGTGGTACGCACCCTCTCTAAGGGCCGCGGCCTGGCCGGTATGCGGGTGGGCTACGCCCTGGGACACCCCGACCTGATGGCCGCCCTCCGGTGCGTCCGGGACTCCATCAACTCCTATACCGTGGACCGGTGTGCTCAGGCGGCGGCCGCTGCTTCCATCGCCGATGAGGCCTATTTCGAGGCCCAGGCGGCCAAGGTATCCGCCACCCGGGATCGCTCGGCGGCGCAGCTGCGGGAGCTGGGCTTTACGGTTACCGACTCCAAAGCCAACTTCCTGTTTGTCCATCACCCCAAGGTCGCCGCTAAGACCCTATTGGACGGCCTGCGGCAGCGGGGCATCCTGGTGCGCTGGTTCGACCGGCCCAGGATCTCCGACCATCTGCGCATCAGCGTGGGTACCGACGAGGAGATGGACGCCCTTTATCAAGCTATGAAAGAACTGACGGAGGAACATTTGTGAGATACGAAGGCGATATTTACCGGCCCCCGGGAGAGTGGAAGAGCTACCTTCTCCAGGTCACGGTGGGCTGCTCCAACAACACCTGCACCTTCTGCAATATGTACCGGGACAAGAAGTTCCACATCCGGCCCATGGCGGATATTCTGGAGGATATCCGCATGGCCAAGGCCTACTACGGTGATGTGCGGCGGGTCTTCCTCTGCGACGGCGACGCCATTATCATGCGCACCAATGATCTCATCACCATTCTGGATACCCTCTACGCCACCTTCCCCTCTCTGGAGAAGGTGACTACCTACGCCGGTCCCCGGAGCACCCTCACCAAGACTCCGGAGGAGCTGAAGCTCCTACGGGAGCACGGCCTGGCCCGGGCCTACCTGGGGGTAGAGACGGGGAACGACGCCCTCCTGCGGAAGGTGAAAAAGGGCGTGGGCGCCCGGCAGATGCTGGAGGCTGGAACGCGGCTCCGGGAGGCAGGCATGGATCTGTGGGTTATGATCCTGCTGGGCCTGGGCGGCCGGGAAGGCAGTGAGCAGCATATCCTGGACACCGCCGCCATGATGAACGAGATGAAGCCCCGGCACCTCTCCGCCCTCACCCTGACCCTCTATCCAGGCACGGAGCTCTATGCCGACTACCAGGCGGGGAAGTTCCAGCCCATCACCCCCATGGACAGCCTGCGGGAGGCCCGGCTCCTCATCGAAAAGCTGGAGGTAGATCCCCTCCACTTTACCTGTGACCATGCCTCCAACTATGTTCCGTTGAAGGGAAGTCTGCCGGAGGATAAGGCACAGTTTCTGGCCCGCCTGGACAAGGCACTGGAGAGCGGCGCCGGTATGCGGCCTGAGTGGAGCCGGGGCTTTTGAGCCCCGGGGAAAGTATTCCTTTACTTCCTGCTATAAAGTTGCTATAATACATCTGTTAGGCCGGCCCATCGGAAGGAACGGCCTGATGACAATTTGATATTCATCCGCACAGGTGCAGCGACGCAGCTGCTGAAAAGGGAAGTCCGGTGTAAATCCGGCGCAGTCTTACCTCTACTGTGAGCGCGGACGAGGGCGTGAACCACCCATTGGCCCAAGGGGCTGAGAAGGGACGCCTGAGGAGGAAGCGTGAGCCAGGAGACCTGCCGTGCGGAGCGATCGTGTTGCTCTTAGGTGGAGAGGACCAGACCAGTACCGTTGACGACGGGCCCTTTCCATCCAGGAAAGGGCCCGTTTTATGTCTCAAAAGCCCCGGGAGGTGGATGAATTGAGCGATTTCGAACACTATATCTCCGTGGGGCGGGAGCGGCTGCGGTGCGGCTATACCACCGGCACCTGCGCAGCGGCGGCGGCCAGAGGGGCGGCGGAGCTCCTCCTCACCGGCCAGCTTCCCCCGGCGGTGCGCATCGACACCCCGGCGGGTATCCCGGTGGAGGTTGAGCTGCTGGAGCCATCGGCGGGACCCGGCTGGGCCTCCTGCGCTGTCCGGAAGGACGGGGGAGACGACCCCGACGCCACCCACGGCACCCTCATCTTCGCTCGGGTGGAGCGGTGTGACGGTTCCGGCGTCGCCATCGACGGCGGGGAAGGGGTGGGCCGGGTCACCAAACCCGGCCTGGACCAGCCCGTGGGGGCTGCCGCCATCAACCACGTCCCCCGGCAGATGATCGGGCAGCAGGTGGCCGCCGCCATGGCGGACCACGGCTGTGACGGAGGACTGCGGGTGGTGATCTCCGCCCCCGAGGGGGAGCGGCTGGCCCAAAAGACCTTCAATCCCCGGCTGGGCATCGTGGGGGGCATCTCCATCCTGGGCACCTCCGGTATCGTCCGGCCCATGAGCGAGGCCGCCCTCATCGATTCCCTCCGGCTGGAGCAGGACATGCTTGCCGCCGCCGGGGCGACGGACATTGTGGTCACCCCGGGCAACTACGGGGAGACCTTTGCCCGGGAGGTGCTGGGCCTGGGGCTGGGCCGCTGGTGCACCTGCTCCAACTACATCGGCGAGGCCATCGACCACGCCGCCGGCCTGGGCTTCCGCAGCCTGCTGCTGGTGGGCCACGTGGGCAAGCTGTGCAAGGTGGCCGCCGGGGTGATGAACACCCACTCCCGGGTGGCCGACGGCCGGCGGGAGACCCTGTGCACCCACGCTGCCCTCTGCGGCGGGGACCGGGCCACGGTAGAGGCCCTCTACCGCACCGTCACCACCGACGACGCTGTGGCGATTCTGGACGGGGCCGGGCTGCGGGAGGCGGTCATGGCCTCCCTGACCGAGGCCCTGGACGAACAGCTCAAACGCCGGGCGGGGGCGGAGATGGCCATTGAGGCCATCTTCTTCTCCAACCGCTATGGAATTCTGGGAAAGACGGCGGGGGCCGACCGGCTGGCCGCTCTACACCCCATCTCATCGTGAAAGGAAGTTGTGACCATGATCCACTTCATCGGCGCGGGCCCCGGAGCCGCCGACCTCATCACCGTCCGGGGAGCCAAGCTCCTGGGGGAGGCCGACGTCATCATCTACGCCGGGAGCCTGGTGAACCCCGCCCTGCTGGACTATAAGAAGGAGAGCTGCATCGTCTACGACAGCGCCTCCATGACCCTGGAGGCCGTCATCGACGTCATGAAGGACGCTGAGACCAAGGGGTGGGACACCGTCCGCCTCCACACCGGCGACCCTTCCCTCTACGGCGCCATCCGGGAACAGATGGACCTGCTGGACGAGCTGGGACTGGCCTACGACGTGACCCCCGGCGTCTCCTCCTTCTCCGGAGCGGCCGCCGCCCTGGAGGCCGAGTACACCCTCCCCGACGTGTCCCAGAGTGTCATCATCACCCGCATGGCGGGCCGCACGCCGATGCCCGAGGGGGAGAAACTCTCCAAAATGGCCTCCCACGGCTGCACCATGGTCCTCTTCCTCTCCACCGGTCTGCTGGAGGAGGTGGAGAAGGAACTGATGGAGGGCGGCTACGCCCCCGACACCCCCGCCGCCATCGTCTACAAGGCCACTTGGCCGGAGCAGGCGGTTTACCGCTGTACCGTGTCCACCCTGGCCGTCACCGCCAAGGAGCACAACGTCACCAAGACCGCCCTCATCACCGTGGGCGGCTTCCTGGGGGACAAGTACGACCGCTCCAAGCTTTATGACCCCGCCTTCACCCACGGCTACCGGGAGGCCAGCAAGTGAAGATCGCCCTCACCGCCTTCACCAGCCGGGGGACCGGGCTGGCCAGAAGCCTGGCCCACTACCTGGCGGAGATCGGCCACAGCTGCGCCCTGGCGGTGCCGGAGCGGCTGTCGCCGGAGACGGGGCTCCCCGGCTACGGGAGCCTGGGGGAGTGGGCCGGGGCGCGGTTTGCCGACACCGACGCCCTCCTCTTCGTGGGGGCCAGCGGCATCGCCGTCCGGACCATCGCCCCCTATGTGAAGGATAAATTTACCGACCCCGCCGTGGTGTCGGTGGACGAGGCGGGACACTTCGTCGTCCCCCTCCTCTCCGGCCATGTGGGGGGCGCCAACGACCTGGCCCGGCTGGTGGCACGGTTCACCGGAGGCGCTGCGGCGGTGTCCACCGCCACCGATGTGAACGGATTTTTTGCCGTGGACCAGTGGGCCAGTGAGCAAGGATTTTACCTTGACGGACGAGAAGGGGCCAAACGGGTGTCCGCTGCCCTGCTCGCAGGCACTTCCGCAGGGCTGTCAAGTGATTTTCCTATCCGGGGAGAATTGCCCCAAGGGGTGGCGGAAGGCCCGGCGGAGGCCGGCATCGCCCTCACCCTGGACCCGGAAAAGACGCCTTTCCCCCACACCGTCCGCCTCATCCCGCCGGTGCTCCGCCTGGGCATCGGCTGCCGCCGGGGCACGGCGGCGGCGGCCATCGCTGGAGCGGTGGAGCGGGTCTTTGCGGCTCACCATCTCTCCCTTAAAGGGGTGGCCGCGGTGTGTTCCATCGACTTGAAGAAGGACGAGCCCGGCCTCCTGGCTTTCTGCCGGAGCCTGGGCCTGCCCCTCACCACCTATACTGCTGAAGCGCTCTCGACGGTGCCGGGGAACTTTACCCCGTCCCCCTTTGTGAAAGGGGTCACCGGGGTGGACAACGTGTGTGAGCGCGCCGCCGTCCTGGGAGGCGGCGCCCTGATCGTAACCAAACAGGCGGGGGCGGGGGTCACCGTGGCGGTGAGTCAGGTCCCCCTCACCATCCGCTTTTCTGAAAAAGGAGATTGATTCATGCGAGTGACAGTTGTGGGCCTGGGGCCCGGCGCCGGCCGGGATCTGACGGGCCGTGCCCGGGAGGCCCTGGAGCGGGCCGACCTCATCGTGGGCTATACCGCCTACATCGCCCTCATCCGCGAGGAGTTTCCCGAGAAAGAGATGCTGTCCACCGGTATGCGCCGGGAGGTGGACCGCTGCCGTGCGGCGGTGGAAGCGGCGGTGTCCGGCCGGGACGTAGCCATGGTGTGCTCCGGCGACTCCGGCATCTACGGCATGGCGGGCCTCATCTATGAGGTGGCCCAGGAGTATCCCCCCATCGAGATCGAGGTGGTCCCCGGCATCACCGCCGCCTGCGGCGGCGCCGCCGTGCTGGGCGCCCCGCTGACCCACGACTTTGCCGTGGTCTCCCTCTCCGACCTGCTCACCCCCTGGGACAAGATTGCCCTGCGGCTGGAGTGCGCCGCTAAGGGCGACTTTGTCCTGTGCCTCTACAATCCCGCCAGCCACAGCCGCCCCGACCATCTGAAGCGGGCCTGCGACATCCTGATGGCGGCGGGGAAGTCCCCGGACACCATCTGCGGCTATGTGCAGAACATCGGCCGCGAGGGAGAGCGGGGGACCATCACCACCCTGGGTGCCCTGCGGGATACCCAGGTGGATATGTTCACCACCGTCTTTATCGGCAGCAGCCAGACCAAACTGCTGGGCGGCAAGATGGTGACCCCCAGAGGCTACCTCCAGCGGGAGGGCTGAGGATGAAGATCCTGCTCTTCGGCGGCACCGGCGAGGGCCGGGCGCTGGCCGAATGGATGCTCGCCCGGGGGCTGGACGCCACGGTGTGCGTGGCCACCGAGTACGGGGAGACCCTCCTGCCTGAAGGGATGAAGGTCCACGTGGGGCGGCTGGACGCCGGTGAGATGGAGGCCCTGATGGCCGAGGGCTACACCCTGGTCATCGACGCCACCCACCCCTACGCCGTGGAGGTCACCAAGAACATCCGGGCGGCCGCCGGCCGCGCCGGCCTGCCCTGCCTGCGGCTGCTGCGGCAGTCCGATGGGGAGGACGGGTGCCGGAAGGCGACGGACATGGCGGCGGCGGCGAACCTGCTGGAGAAGCTGCCTGGGAACGTGCTCCTCACCACGGGGAGCAAGGAGCTGGATCACTTTGCCCGGCCGGGGCTCCGGGAGCGCTGCTTTCCCCGGGTGCTGCCCATGGCGGACTCCCTGGAGCGGTGCCTGGTGCTGGGCTTTCCGCCCAAGAACATCATCTGCATGCAGGGTCCATTCACCAAGGAGATGAATGTGGCCACCCTGCATCAGTTCCACATCGATACCCTGGTGACCAAGGACACCGGAGGCTATGGCGGCTTCCAGGCCAAGGCGGAGGCCGCCAAAGAGGCGGGCTGCGCCCTCCTGGTGGTGGAGCGGCCCCAGACCGAGACGGGGCTCACCCTGGAGGAAATTCAGCGGCAGCTGCTGGGGGAGGAAGAGGCATGAAGATCTATCTCATCGGCGTGGGCATGGGCAACCCGGATACCCTGACCCTGGCGGCCAGAAAGGCCATCGACGTCTGTCCGGTGCTCATCGGCGCCCCCCGGCTCCTGGAGCCCTGGGGGGAGGGCCACACCTGCGTGCCCCTCATCGCCGCCGACGACATTGCCCGCCGCATCGGGGAGGAGCAGGAGAACGTGGCCGTTCTCCTCTCCGGCGACACCGGCTTTTACAGCGGGGCCAAAAAGCTCTGGAAGCTCTTGGAGGGCTGTGAGGTGGAGACCCTCCCCGGCATCTCCTCCCTCTCCTATTTCTGTGCCAGGCTCCACACCTCCTGGCAGGACGCCCACATCGTCAGCGCCCACGGCCGCAGCCACAACGCCGTGGGGGAGATCCAGCGCAACGCCAAGACCTTTGCCCTCACCGGCGGGGCCACTAAGGTGGAGGACATCTGTAAGGAGTTGGTCCGCCGGGGTCTGGGGGAGGTCCGGGTGGCGGTGGGGGAGCGGTTGAGCTACCCCAATGAGCGCATCGTCTCCGGCACGGCGGCGGAGCTGGCAGAGGAGACCTTTGAAGATCTCTCCGTGCTGCTGGCGGAGAACCCCGAGCCGGTGGGCCGGCCCTGGAACAGCCCCGGCCTCCCTGACGAAGTCTTTCAGCGGGGGGCCGTCCCCATGACCAAGGAGGAGGTCCGGGCCATCTCCGTTTGCAAGCTGCGGCTCCAGCCCCACCATGTGGTGTGGGATGTAGGAGCGGGCACCGGTTCGGTCTCCCTGGAGTGCGCCCTGGCCTGCCCTGCCGGACAGGTCTTTGCCATTGAAAAGAACCCCGAGGCGGTGGCCCTCCTGGAGGAGAACAAGGCCCGCCTGGGGGCGTCCAACCTCACCATCGTTCCGGGCACCGCCCCGGCGGCCCTGGAGGACCTGCCCGCCCCCGACCGGGTCTTTCTGGGGGGGACCTCCGGGAACATGGACGACATTCTGATGATGATATTTGACAAAAATCCCGCCGCCCGGGTGGTGTGCACCGCCGTCACCCTGGAGACGGTGGGGGAGGCCGCCCGGCTCTTCGCCCATCTGACGGAGGCGGATATGGTGCAGCTGTCGGTGACCCGGACCCGGAAGGCGGGGCGGTATCACCTGATGGACGCCCAAAACCCGGTGTGGATCTTCAGCGGGGAGGGGAAGGGCCATGACGCGTAAGGTGCCCCGTATCCTCCTCTGTGCCCCGGCCAGCGGCGGCGGCAAGACCACCGTCACCTGCGCCCTTCTCCAGGCTCTGGTGGACCGGGGCACGGCCCCGGTGGCCTATAAGTGCGGCCCTGATTACATCGACCCCATGTTCCACAGCGAGGTCATCGGCGCCAAGAGCCGCAATCTGGACCTTTTCCTCATGGGAGAGACCGCCGTCCGCCGAAGTTTGCTGGAGAACACCCCTGACGCTTCCATGGCGGTTATCGAGGGAGTCATGGGCTATTACGACGGCATCGCCATGTCCTCCCAGGCCAGCGCCTATGACCTGGCCCGGACCACGGAGACTCCGGCGGTGCTGGTGGCAGACGCCCGGGGCCGGGCCCTCACCGCGGCCGCCCTGGTGAAGGGCATGGCGTCCTTCCGGCCCGATTCCAACATCCGTGGCGTTATCCTCAACCGCTGCCCCCCCATGATGTATGGCCGGCTGAAGGAGACCATCGAGACGGAGACCGGCGTGCGGGTGTACGGCTATCTCCCCAACCTGCCGGAGGTGGCGCTGGAGAGCCGCCACCTGGGCCTGGTCACCGCCGCCGAGGTGGGGGATCTGAGGCAAAAGCTCCACCGCATGGCGGAGCAGGCGGAAAAGACCATTGATATCGACGGCCTGCTGGCCCTGGCGGCATCGGCGCCCACCCTGGCGGCGCCGGAGCGGCCGGAGACGTCCATTTCCCAGGAAAGGACGGTCATCGCCCTGGCCCGGGACAAAGCCTTTTGCTTCTACTACGCCGACGGCCTTTCTGAGCTGGTGCGACAAGGGGCGGAGCTGGTGGAGTTCTCTCCATTGGAGGACGAAAAATTGCCGGAGGGCTGCTCCGGTCTCTACCTGGGGGGCGGCTACCCGGAGGTCTACGCCAAAGAGTTGGCCCGGAATACCGCCCTGCTGGGGGAGATCCGGGAAAAGATCCTCCACGGCCTGCCCACGGTGGCTGAGTGCGGCGGCTTCCTCTACCTGCAAAAGACACTCTGCGACGCCGACGGGTGCTGCGACTGGGAGATGGCAGGGGTTTTCTCCGGTCGGGCCGCCAACACCGGGAAGCTGGGCCGGTTCGGCTACATCGGGGTGACTGCCCGCACCGACGGGCTGCTGTGCAGGGCGGGGGAGACCCTCCACGCCCACGAGTTCCACTACTGGGACAGCACAACGCCGGGGGGCGATTTTCGGGCCCAAAAACCCCTGAGCGACCGGGGCTGGGACTGCGCTTGGCACACCCCCACCCTGTACGCGGGCTTTCCCCATGTGCATTTCAGCGGCTGCCCCCAGGCCGCCCGGCGGTTTGTGGAGGCGTGCGTACGCTATCAAAGGGAGGAATAAGGTATGGACTTGCAGGAGATCGTGACCGGGATCGGACCGGTGGATGAGAAGGCCATGGCGGAGGCCCAGCGGCGCTGGGACTCCATCGCCCACCCTCTGAACAGCCTGGGGATGCTGGAGCGGGACATCATCCGCATCGCAGGCATCACCGGTGATCCCAACGTGGACCTCTCCAAGAAGGCGGTGGTGGCCATGTGCGCCGACAACGGCGTGGTGGCCGAGGGGGTTACCCAGACCGGCCAGGACGTCACCGCCATTGTCACCGAGAACATGTCCAAGGGGGACACCTCTGTGTGCTGCATGGCCCGGAAGGCTGGGGCTGAGGTCATCCCGGTGGACATCGGCGTGGCCCGGGCGGTGGTGGGGGAGCACATCCGCCAGTGCTGTATCCGCCGGGGCACCGCCAACATGACCAAGGGTCCTGCCATGACCCGGGCGGAAGCCGAGCGTGCTGTCCTCACCGGTGTGGAACTGGTGGGTGAGCTGAAGGAGAAGGGGGTTCGCCTCCTGGCCACCGGCGAGATGGGCATTGGCAACACCACCACCTCCAGCGCTATCGTCTCGGTGCTGCTGGGGAAGGACCCGGCGGAGGTCACCGGCCGCGGCGCAGGCCTCACCTCGGAGGGCCTGGAGCGGAAGATCCACGCTATTGAGACCGCTATCGCGGTGAATCAGCCCGATCCCACTGATGGCCTGGACGTCCTCCACAAGGTGGGCGGTCTGGACATCGCCGGCCTAGCCGGTGTTTTCCTGGGAGGTGCCTACTACCGCATTCCCGTGCTGGTAGACGGCTTTATCTCCTCCGCCGCCGCCCTGGCAGCTGCGGCCATCTGCCCGACAGCCAAGGACTACATGCTGGCCAGTCACGCCTCCAACGAGCCCGCCGGGCGCATGGTGCTGGAGGCCCTGGAGCTGGAGCCCTTCCTCTATGCCGGTATGTGCCTGGGCGAGGGCACCGGCGCGGTGGCCGTCATGCCCCTGCTGGAGATGGGCGCCGCGGTCTACCGAGAGATGTGCACCTTTGAGGCCACCGATATCGAGGCCTACGAGCACCTTACTTAATGAGAAAAAGGGAGGACGTCCCATGCTGATCCTGGTCTCCGGCGGCTCCGCCAGCGGAAAATCCAAATACGCGGAGGACCTGGTGGTGCAGGCGCCGCCGGGAGAGCGGATCTACGTGGCCACCATGCAGGTCTGGGATGAGGAGAGCCGCCGCCGGGTGGAGCGCCACCGGGCCATGCGGGCGGGGAAGGGCTTTCGAACTGAGGAGCGGCCCGTCCATCTCTATGACATGCCGGTGCCCGCCGGGGCGGTGGTGCTGCTGGAGGACCTCTCTAACCTGACCGCCAACGAGTGGTTTGGACCGGAGGGCCGGGAGGGGGGCGAGGAGCGGGTCCTCGTCGGCGTCCGCAAGCTGAAGGCAGAGAGCGCCTGCACGGTGGTAGTCACCAATGAACTCTTCTCCGATGGCATTACCTACGATCAGGAGACGGCGGACTACCTCTCCGCCCTGGCCCGGCTCAATGTAGCCGTGGCGGCGGAGGCCGACCGGGTCTATGAGGTGGTCTGCGGCATCCCGGTCTGCTGGAAGGGGGCGTAAAGACATGTTCCGTTCGCTGTGCATTGCCGTGGCCATGTACTCCAAGCTCCCCACGCCCAGGGTGGACTGGGACAAGAAGAGCCTCTCCTGGGCTATGTGCTTTTTCCCGGTGGTGGGGGTGGTCATCGCCCTGCTGCTGGGTATCTGGCTCAAGCTCTGTGCCTGGTTGGACTTCGGGCCCTTTCTCCGGGCTGCTGTGGCCCTTCTCCTGCCCATTGCGGTGAGCGGGGCCATCCATCTGGACGGCTTCTGCGACACCTCCGACGCCCTGGGTTCCCACCAGAGCCGGGAGAAGAAGCTGGAGATTTTAAAGGACTCCCATACCGGGGCCTTTGCCATCATCTGCTGCTGCCTCTATCTCATTTTCTTTTTTGCTGTATGGTGTGAGGTGGAGCCGGAGGATGAAGCGCTGTGGGTGCTGGCCCTGGGTCCTGTCCTGTCCCGGAGCCTTTCGGGGCTGGCCGCCGTGAGCTGGCCCAACGCCCGGGGCAGCGGCCTTCTGGCCACCTTTATCCAACCCATGGACGCCGTCAAGGCCCGGGTGGTGCTGCTGGTGTGGGTGGCGGTGAGCGCCGCCGCCATGATCGCCCAGAACCCGGTCACCGGCATTGCCGCCGTGGCAGGGGCAGGGCTTTCCTTCCTCTATTATTTTGTCATGTCCCGCCGGCAGTTCGGCGGCATCACCGGAGATCTGGCAGGCTTTTTCCTCCAGGTCTGCGAGTGCGCCATGGTCCTCGCGGTGGTCCTGGCGCAGCGTCTGGAGGCATTGTTATGATCCTGCTCATCGGCGGCGCCGGCCAGGGAAAGCTGGCCTACGCTCTGAAAAAGACCGGCCTGGGGCCGGAGGCCGTGGCCCACGACCCGGCATCCGCCCGGACCAGGCCCATTTTTGACGGGCTGGAGACCTGGGTCCGAAGCCACCCCGGAGAGGGGGTCGGGGACCTGCTGGAGGCCAATCCCGGCGTGGTCATCCTTTGTGACGAGGTGGGCTGCGGCGTGGTGCCGGTGGACCCGGCGGAGCGGGCCTGGCGGGAGGAAGTGGGCCGCCTGTGCTGCGACCTGGCCCGGAGGGCGGACCGGGTGGAGCGGATCTTCTGCGGTCTGAGCATGGTATTGAAGGGGGAAGGAACATGGAAGTGATCCTGGTACGCCACGGCATCACAGAGGGGAACAAGGAAAAGCGCTTTGTGGGGCGGCTGGACGTGCCTCTGGCGCCGGACGGGGAGGCCATGGCCCGGGAGACGGCCCCCCTTATGCCGGAGGTGGAGCACCTCTATGTAAGCCCTATGCTCCGCTGCCGCCAGACGGCCAACCTGCTGTGGCCCGGAGTGCCCCGGACCATTGTGGAGGACCTGCGGGAGACGGATTTCGGCATTTTCGAGGGGAAAAACCACGCCGAGCTCCAGGACGACCCCGCCTACCAGCGGTGGCTCGCCGGCGAGATGGTGGTTGGGGAGCCGGCGGAGGACTGTGCCCGCCGGGGCGCCCGTGCCTTGGCCTTTGTGGGGAAGGACGCCACTGAGCACGGCTATGAGCACGTGGGCGTGGTCTCCCACGGGGGGCTGCTGATGGGCATGCTCACCCTCTGCGGCCGCCCGGCCCGGAAGGGCTTTTACGACTGGTTCCCCCAGAACTGCGGCGGCTACCGGGGGGAGCTCACCCTGGACCCCTTGGAGTACCACGTCACCGGCACCGTGGGGAGGACCAAGGCATGACCCTTACCTTGCGGCTTTTCGCCCTGCTTTTGGGTTTTTGCCTGGATCTCCTCTTTGGTGACCCCCATTGGATGCCCCACCCGGTTCGGGCCATGGGTGCCCTTATCGCCGGACTGGAAAAGCCCCTGCGGGCAGTCTTTCCCAAGACCCCAAAGGGGGAGCTTATCGCCGGAGGATTTCTCGTGGTGCTGACGGCTGGCATCTCCACAGGCGCGGCGGTGCTGCTGCTGTGGCTGTGCGCCCAGATTCACCCCTGGCTTGCCTTCGCTGCGGAGACCCTGCTGTGCTACCAGCTCCTGGCGGCCCGGTCCCTGCGGGACGAGAGTGTGAAAGTCTACAAGGCCCTCCGGGACGGTACCCTGGACGACGCCCGGAAGGCGGTGGCCATGATCGTGGGCCGGGACACCGAGCGGCTGGACGAGACCGGGGTGGCCAAGGCAGCGGTGGAAACGGTGGCGGAGAACGCCTCCGACGGCGTCATCGCCCCCTTGCTGTTCCTGGCCATCGGCGGCGCCCCTCTGGGGGTGCTCTATAAGTCCATCAACACCATGGACTCCATGGTGGGCTATAAAAACGACCGCTACCTGTACTTCGGCCGGGCGGCGGCCAAGCTGGATGACCTGGTGAACTTCGTCCCCGCCCGTCTGGCGGGCATCCTGCTGTGTCTGGCGGCCCGGCCCGCCGGCTTTGACGGCAAAAATGCCTGGAAGATCTTCTGGCGGGACCGGAAGAACCACAAGAGCCCCAACTCCGCCCACACCGAGGCGGCGGCGGCGGGGGCGCTGGACGTGCAGCTGGCGGGGAGTAACTACTATTTCGGCAAGCTGGTGGTCAAGCCCACCATCGGCGACCCGCTGCGGCCGGTGGAGCCGGCGGACATCCTGCGCTGCAACCGGCTCATGTACGCCGGGACCTTTCTAGCCATGGTGCTCTGCTGCGGGCTGCCCCTGGTATTGAGCCTGGCCCTGTGACCCCTTGGAAAAGGAGGACGACCATTTGAAGGAATATACCCATGGCGGCGACATTGTAGGTGCCCGTGCGGTGTGGCAGGGGGAGCTGCTGGACTTCTCCGCCAATTTAAACCCTCTGGGCATGCCGGAAGCCGTGCGGAAGGCGGCGGAGGAGGCGGTGGGGGAGGCCATCCACTACCCCGACCCCCTGTGCCGGGCGCTGTGTGCCGCCATCGCCCGGCGGGACGGTGTGGCACCGGAGCAAGTCCTCTGCGGCAACGGTGCCGCCGACCTGGTCTTCCGGCTGGCCTTCTCCCAGCGTCCCCACCGGGTGCTGGTCACCGCCCCAACCTTTTCCGAGTACCAGGACGCCGTCCAGGCTGCCGGCGGGGAGGTGGTCTACCACCGCCTGACGCCGGAGAACGACTTCGACCTCACTGAGGCCGTGCTGAACGATCTGGATGACAGTCTGGACATGGCCTTTTTCTGTACCCCCAACAACCCCACCGGCCGCCTCATCGACCGGGACCTGATGCTACGTATCCTGGAGCAGTGCCGGGAGAAAAACATCCGGGTGGTGGTGGATGAGTGTTTCCTCTCCCTGGCCGACCCGGGCGAGCAGGTAAGTCTGGCGGGAGAGCTTAAAAATTACCCTAACCTGGTGCTGCTTCGGGCCTTCACCAAGAGCTATGCCATGCCCGGACTGCGGCTGGGCTATTGCCTGAGCGCCGACGCCACTCTGCTGGACGGACTCTCCCGGTGTGCCCAGCCCTGGAGCGTCTCCGGACCCGCCCAAGCTGCGGGCCTGGCCGCCCTGGCCGAGCCGGAGTACCCCGCCCAGGCCCGGCAGCTCATCGCCGTGGAGCGGGCCTGGCTCACCGACGCCCTCCGGGAGTTGGGACTCCAGGTTTTTCCCAGCCAGGTCAACTACATTCTGTTCCGTGTGCCCGGGGTGGACGATCTGAAGGAGCGGCTGCTGGCCCACGGTGTGCTCATCCGCTTCTGCGCCAACTACGTGGGCCTGGGCAGCGACTATTACCGGGTGGCGGTACGGCCCCACCGGGAGAACGAAGGGCTCATCCGAGCCATGCGGGAGGTGCTGTAAATGGCCAAGACCATCATGATCCAGGGCACCGCCTCCAACGCGGGCAAGAGCCTGCTGGCGGCGGGGCTGTGTCGGGTGTTCCGGCAGGATGGGCTGAAGGTGGCCCCCTTCAAGTCCCAGAATATGGCCCTCAACTCTTTTATCACCGCCGACGGCTTTGAGATGGGCCGGGCCCAGGTGGTCCAGGCCTACTGCGCCGGGGTGGCACCTGACGTGCGGATGAACCCCATCCTTTTAAAACCCACCAACGACACCGGGAGCCAGGTCATTGTGAACGGCGTTCCCCGGGGCACCATGGGGGCGGTGGACTATTTCCGCTACAAAAAGGCCCTCATCCCCGATATCATGGAGGCCTTCCATGGTCTTTCTGCCGAGTATGACGTCATCGTCATCGAGGGGGCGGGGAGCCCAGCGGAGATCAACCTGAAGCAGGACGACTTCGTCAACATGGGTATGGCCAAGCTGGCCAATGCCCCGGTGCTGCTGGCGGGCGATATCGACCGGGGAGGCGTCTTCGCCTCCCTCTATGGGACGGTGAAGCTGCTGGAGCCCGACGAGCAGGCCCGGATCAAGGGCCTCATCATCAACAAGTTCCGTGGGGACGTGGAGATCCTCCGCCCCGGCCTCACCACCCTGGAGGAGCTCACCGGTAAGCCGGTGCTGGGGGTGGTGCCCATGCTGGACGTGGACATTGACGACGAGGACTCCCTCTCCTCCAAGCTTACCGGCGGGGAGCAGGTGGGACGGCTGGACATCGCCGTCATCCGCCTGCCCCGGCTCTCCAACTTCACCGACTTCAATCCTCTGGAGCGAATGGAGGGGGTGACGGTGCGGTACGTCTCCAACCCCGGCGAGCTGGGCCGCCCCGACCTCATCATCCTGCCCGGCACCAAGAGCACCATGGATGATCTGAAGTGGATGCGCCAGAACGGTCTGGAGGCTCTGGTGCTCAAGCACGCCGCCCGGGGCGGCGCGGTGGTGGGCATCTGCGGCGGCTACCAGATGCTGGGCCGGGTCCTCTCCGACCCCGACGGGGTGGAGAGCGGCGGCACCATGGCGGGCATGGGGCTGCTGCCCACCGAGACCGTATTCCTGGGGGAAAAGACCCGCACCCGGGTCAGCGGCGCTTTCCACCGCGGCCAGGGCCTCTTCGCGGGCCTGGACGGGGTGCCCTTCCACGGCTACGAGATCCACATGGGGGAGACCACCTACCTGGAGGAGGCCGCCCCCCTCTCCCGGCTCACCTGCCTGGGCGGGGCGGAAAAGTCGGACGGCGCCGCCCGGGGAAATGTGTGGGGCAGCTACGTCCACGGCATCTTTGACGCCGGGGCTTTTGCCCAGGAGCTGGTCAACGCCCTGCTGTCGGCCAAGGGGCTGGACCCCAACGCCGCGGCGGTGGATTGGGAGACCTATCAGGAGGAGCAGTACGACAAGCTGGCGGCGGGCGTCCGTGCCAGCCTGGATATGGACCGGGTCTACCGGATTCTGAATGGCGAGGAATGAGCATATGAAAGTAGAATTGCAGCGGGTGGCCCCGGCGGAGATCGAGGCCCGGAGCATGGAGATCATCCAGTCGGAGCTGGGAGACCGGACCTTCCCGGCGGAGGTGCTGCCGGTGGTGAAGAGGGTCATCCACACCACGGCGGACTTCGACTACGCCGACAACCTGATCTTTTCCCCCGGCGCGGTGGAGCAGGGCATCGCCGCCATCAAGGGCGGCTGCACCATCGTCACCGACACCCAGATGGCCAGGTCGGGCATCAATAAGCGGGTGCTGGAGAAGTTCGGCGGGGAGGCGGTTTGCTTTATGTCCGACCCCGACGTGGCTGCTGAGGCCAAGGAGCGGGGCGTCACCCGTGCGGCGGTTTCCATGGAGCGGGCAGCCAAGCTGGACCGTACCCTGATCCTGGCCCTGGGCAACGCCCCCACCGCCCTGGTCCGGGCCTGTGAGCTGCTGGAGGAGGGGGCCATGAAGCCCGCCCTCATCATCGGAGCCCCGGTGGGCTTTGTGAACGTGGTGGAGAGCAAGGAGCTCCTCCTCACCGAGGATGTGCCCTATATCGTGGCCCGTGGCCGGAAGGGCGGCAGTAACGTGGCCGCCGCCATCTGCAACGCCATGCTGTACCTGGCCTCCGGCAACGCCCGGGAGTGACCGGGAGAGGGGAGACCAAATGAACGAGAAAGCGGTTTTGGTGGTGTCCTTCGGCACCACCCACCTGGATACCCTGGAAAAGACCATCCAGGCCATTGAGTGGGACATCGCCGGGCGGATGCCCGGCCGGGTCCAGCGCCGGGCCTTCACCAGCGGCATGATTCTGCGCCGCCTGGCCGACCGGGAGGGGTTGCACATCGACGACGTGCCCCACGCCCTGGAGCGGCTGGCGGAGGAGGGCTTTGCCGACGTGGTGCTCCAGCCCACCCACATCATGAACGGGGACGAGTTCGACAAGCTGTGCGCCCAGGCCGAGCCCTTCCGGGCCAGGTTTGCCCGCATGGCCTTCGGCCGGCCCCTCCTCACCACGCTGGAGGACTACCGGGACCTGGCCGCCGCCCTCACGGAGATCCTGCCGGAGGCGGAGGCGGACACCGCCCACGTCTTCATGGGCCATGGCACCGAGCACTATGCCAACGCCGCCTACTGCCAGCTGGAGTACATGCTCCACGACGGCGGGCGAACCGACGCGGTGTTGGGCACCGTGGAGGGCTATCCCGGCCTGGAGGAGGTCTTCCGGCGGCTAGGCGAGCGGAAAACCGTGAAGAAGGTAGTCCTCCACCCCTTGATGGTGGTGGCGGGAGACCACGCCAAGAACGATCTGGCCGGCGATGAGCCGGAGAGCTGGAAGAGCCGGCTGACGGAGCGGGGCTACCAGGTGTCCTGTAAGCTGAAGGGCCTGGGGGAATATCCCCAGATCCGTGCCCTCTTTGTCCGCCACGCCCTGGAGGCGGCGGAAGACCGTTGAGTCCGGGCGTCTGCCCGTTCTCATAGTTTCGTACAGGGTGTCCCACGGGACCTAACAGGGAAGCTGGGTGAAAATCCCGCGCAGTCCCGCTGCCGTGAGAGGGGAGCCGCCCCGCAGATTTGCCACTGGGCCGGAGAAAGGGGGCCCGGGAAGGCGCGGGGACGGCGGTGAGCCTTGAGCCGGAAGACCTGCCCTGACGTATCCACCCTGCGAGAGACAGGGAAAAGGAGAGATCTCGATGAAGCGACCCAACTACACCAACGTGAGGCTTCTGGCGGCCATGGTAGCCGTGCTGGGCCTCAGTACCGTCAGCGCCTCGGCCATGCACATCGCCGAGGGCTACCTGCCCAAGACCTGGGCCTTTGGCTGGATGGCCGTCTGTATCCCCTTCGTGGTGGTCGGTTTTCTGTCCATCCGGAAAAAGGTGGAGCGCAGCCCCAAGGCCAAGGTCCTGCTGGCCATGTGCGGCGCCTTCGCCTTCGTCCTCTCGGCCCTGAAGATCCCCTCGGTTACCGGTTCCTGCTCCCACCCCACCGGCGTGGGCCTGGGTGCCATCCTCTTCGGGCCCACCGCCACCACCATCCTGGGCCTCATCGTACTGCTGTTCCAGGCCCTGCTGCTGGCCCACGGCGGCCTCACCACCCTGGGTGCCAACCTCTTTTCCATGGCCATCGTGGGGCCCATCGTGTCCTGGGCGGTCTATCGGGCCCTGAAAAAGGTGGGAGCCAAGCCGGCGGTGGCCGTGTTCTGCGCCGCCGCCCTGGGTGACCTGCTGACCTACGTGACCGCCTCCTTCCAGCTGGGCGTGGTCTACGGGAACATTGTGGAGTATCTCACCATCTTCGCCGTGACCCAGATCCCCCTGGCCATCGCCGAGGGACTCCTCACCGTGGTGGTCTTCAACGTGCTGGAGAAGTATTCCGCCGCCGAGCTCCATGAGCTCGCCGTGCTGTAAGGAGGGGAATCACATGAAGGTATGGCAGAAAAACCTGATTCTCATCGGACTTGTGATCGTGCTGGCGGCCTTCCCGCTGTGGTACTGCCGGGACGCCGAGTTCGGCGGCGCCGACGGCATGGCGGGGGAGCTCATCGAAGAGACAAACCCCGACTATGAACCCTGGTTCCAGCCCATCTTTGAGCCGGCCAGCGGCGAGGTGGAGTCCCTCCTCTTTGCCCTCCAGGCCGCCATCGGCTCCGGTATCGTCTGCTTCGTGCTGGGCCGGGTGACCGCCAAAAAACCGGAGGACAAGAAGAAGGTGTGACCATGGGGACGGACCGATATGCCTATCTCTCCCGCCTGCGGCGGGTGGACCCGGTGGCCAAGGTGTGGGTCTCCCTGGCGGTGCTGCTCCTCTGCCTCTTCAGTGAGAGCATCGCCGTGGGCCTTGTGACTCTGGCCGCCATGAGCATCCTCAGCGTAGCCCTGGGGGGGCAGCGGCCCGGGACCGTCCTCCACTTCATGAAGGTGCCCCTGGCCTTCCTGGTCATCGGCTGCCTCACCATCGTCATCCGGCCCATCCCGGCGGAGGAGCCGGCCCTGTGGGCGGTATGGCTCTTCGGCCGGTTCCGCTGGGGGATCACCCAGACCTACCTCAACATGGGGCTCATGGTCTTCTGCAAGGCCATGGGCGCCATCTCGGCCATGTATTTTCTGGCCCTCAACACCCCCATGACCGACCTTATCCTGGCCCTGGAGCGGCTCCACGTCCCCAAGCTGCTGGTGGAGCTCATGGAGCTCATCTACCGCTTCATCTTCGTCCTTATGGACACCGCCGGGCGCATCCGGGTGGCCCAGGAATCCCGGCTGGGGTACGGCAGTTTCCGCAAGAGTCTGGACCACATGGGGGACCTGGTGTCCCTGGTCTTTCTCCGGGCCTGGCGGAAGGGGGACAAGGTCTATACCGCCCTGGAATCCCGGGGCTATGACGGCAGTCTCTCCACCCTGTCCGCCGCCTATACCGGCGGCGGGCGGGTGTATGCCTGGGGGGCGGCGGCAGCCGCACTCCAGGTGGTAACGCTGCTGCTGGAAAGGAGGCTCCTCCTGTGAGCTATGCCATCGAGGCCCAGGACCTCTACTATACCTACGAGGACGGGACGGTGGCCCTGAACCACATATCCCTCCGGGCGGAGCAGGGAAAGATCACCGGCATCCTGGGGGCCAACGGGGCGGGGAAGTCCACCCTCTTTCTCAACCTCAACGGCGTTCTCACCCCCAAGGAGGGGACGGTGACGGTGAACGGAAAGCGGGCGATCTACGACCGCAAGGGCATCCGTGAGATCCGCCGCCAGGTGGGTATCGTCTTCCAGGACCCGGACGACCAGCTCTTCTCCGCCGATGTCTACCGGGACATCTCCTTCGGGGGTGTGAACCTGGGACTGCCCGAGGAGGAGGTCCGCCGCCGGGTGGAGGCGGCCATGGAGCGCACCGGTGTGGTGGCCCTCCGTGACAAGCCCACCCACGCCCTGTCCTTCGGACAGAAGAAACGTGTGGCCATCGCCGGTGTGCTGGTGATGGAACCCAGCGTCATGATTCTGGATGAGCCTACCGCCGGCCTGGACCCACAGGGGGTCAGCGACATTATGCACCTTTTGACCGAGCTGCGGGACGGCCTGGGCATGACCATCCTCATCGCCACCCACGACATGGACATCGTCCCCCTCTACTGTGATTACACCTACCTCCTGGGCGGAGGCAGGGTAATCCTGGAGGGGACGCCAGAGGCGCTCTTTGCCCAGCCCGAGGAGCTGAGAAAAAACAACCTGCGCCTGCCCCGGATCGCCCACCTCATGGAGATCCTGCGGGAGCGGGACGGGCTGGACACCACCCCCACCGCCGCCACCATCAGCGCGGCCCGGCGGGAGATCAATCGACTGTTACAGGAGAAGTGAAAGCATGGAGAGAGGAAAGCTGTACGGCGTAGGCGTAGGCCCCGGAGATCCGGAGCTGGTGACCAAAAAGGCGGAGCGGGTCCTGCGGGAGGCCGACATCGTGGCCGTCCCCGACAAGGGCGCGGGGGAGAAGACCGCCCTCAACATCGTCCGTGACATCGTGGCGGGGAAGGAGCTCCTCTACTGCCCCACCCCCATGGTGCGGGACCGGGCGGTGCTGGACGGCTGCTATGAGCAGATCGCCAATGACATCTGCGCCCTGCTGGACGAGGGCAAGAACGTGGCCTTCATCACACTGGGGGACCCCACCGTGTACTCCACCTATATCTACGTCCACAAGAAGGTCCTCGCCCGGGGCTATGCCGCCGAGCTCATCCCCGGGGTGCCCTCCTTCTGCGCCGTGGCCGCGCGGCTCAACACCTCTCTCTGCGAGGGGGCGGAGCGGCTCCTCATCGTCCCCGCCTCCCACGACGCCGCCGACTGTCTGGACATCCGGGCCAACAAGGTATTCATGAAGGCGGGCAAGGCCATCGGGGAGCTCCAGGCACAGCTGGCGGAGCGGGGCATGCTGGAGCATGCCTCCCTGGTGGCCAACTGCGGCATGGAGGGGGAGCTGGTCTGCCCCCACTTTGCCGACATGACCGACGGCACCGGCTATTTTTCCATTGTTCTGGTCAAGGAATGAGACCCATCAAAAAGGAAGTGAGACCCCAATGGTCATCATGATGTCAGGTCTGGATTACAGTCTGGCCCCCATTGAGCTCCGGGAGCAGCTCTCCTTCACCAAGGCCCAGGTGGGGGCGTTGGTGGAGCGCATCCGGGCGGAGGTGGAGGGGGTGCTGGGCTGCGTCCTCCTGTCCACCTGCAACCGCACCGAGCTCTACCTCTCCTGTGAGAAGGGGGTGGAGCTCCAGCCCGGGGAGGTGCTCTGCGCCGCCGTGGGCCTGAGCTATGCCCCATTCGCCCGGGCCTTTGTCACCCGCCGGGGCAGCGACGCCGCCCGTCACCTGATGGAGGTCTCCGGCGGGCTCCAGTCCCAGATCTGGGGGGAGGACCAGATCCTCTCCCAGGTCAAGGGGGCCATCGCCATCGCCCGGGAGGAGGGCGCCGCCGACCCGGTGTTGGAGACCCTATTCCGCAACGCCGTGGCCGCCGGCAAGGAGATCAAGACCAAGGTCCGCCTCACCGGCGTGGCCACCTCCGCCGCCGCCCGGGCCGTGGAGGTCCTCACCAGCCAGATGGGCTCCCTGAGGGGAAAGCGGGCCCTGGTCATCGGCAACGGAGAGATGGGCCGGCTGTCGGCCACCCTCCTGCGGGAGGCCGGCTGTACCGTCACCGTCACCCTGCGGACCTACCGCCACGGGGAGACCGTGGTCCCTGCCGGCTGCGGCGTGGTGTCCTATGACGACCGCACCGCCGCCATGGAGGGGATGGACATCGTCCTCTCGGCCACCACCAGCCCTCACTATACCATCACGGCGGAGCAGGTGAGCCGGCTGGGCCGCCGTCCGTCCTATGTGGTGGACCTGGCCATGCCCCGAGATGTGGACGCGGCGGTGGGAGACCTGCCGGAGGTCCGGCTCTACAACGTGGACACCCTGGGGGCCGAGCGGCACCAGGGGGAGATCCCAGCCGAGGCCCTGGACATTCTGGACGACTATATGGGCCGGTTCTACGAGTGGAACAACTACCGCAAATGCCTGCCCGCCATCGAGGATCTGAAGACAGCCATCACCGAGCGGGTCCTCACCTACCCGGAGGTGGAGGAGGACCTGGACGCCGAAGAGCTCATCGAGCTGGCGGTGGGCCGGGCGGTGGACCTGCTCACCGGCGGGCTCAAGGAACACATCAGCCCGGAGGATCTGGAGCGGTGCGTGGGCAAGATCAAGGTCCACACCGCCGTCAAAAGCCGGGAGAGGGAGGGCGGACATGACCGAAAACGCATCCCGTTTCCCGCTATTTGTTGACCTCACCGGCAGGCGCTGCGTTATCGTGGGGGGAGGGGCCATTGCCGCCCGCCGGGCGGCGGTGCTGGCCCGCTTCGGGGCGGCGGTCACCGTCATCGCCCCCGCCTGGACCGGGGCCGTCCCCGGCGTGGACTGGCAGGCGCGGCCCTATGCCCCCGGCGATCTGAAGGGGGTCTTTCTGGCGGTGGCCGCCACCGACGACCGGTCGGTGAACCGGCAGGTGGGGGAGGAGGCCCGGGCCCTGGGCATCCCCGTCACCGTGGCCGACTGCCGGGAGGAGTGCACCTTCTTTTTTCCCGCCGTCTGTGAAGGCGGCGGCGTGACCGCGGGGCTCATCTCCCGGCACGGCACCGACCACCACCGGGCGGCCAGAGCCGCCAAGGCAGTGCGTCAGGCATTGGAGGGATTGGATTGAAGAAGCTGAGAGCGGGGAGCCGGGAAAGCCGGCTGGCCGTCATCCAGACCGAGCTGGTCATGGAGGCCATCCGGACCCAGGACCCCGCCTGTGAAATAGAACTGGTCACCATGAAGACAACCGGAGACAAGATCCTGGACCGCACCCTGGACAAGGTGGGGGGCAAGGGCCTTTTCGTCAAGGAGCTGGACGCCGCCCTGCTGGATGGACGGGTGGACTTCACCGTCCACAGCTGCAAGGACCTGCCCATGGACCTGGATCCCCGGCTCCCCCTGGCGGGCTTCTCCCGTCGGGCCGACCCCCGGGACGTGCTGGTGCTGCCCGAGGGGGTGGCCGAGCTGGACCCCCAAAAGCCCATCGGCTGCGCCAGCGCCCGCCGGGCCCTCCAGCTGAAAAAACTCTTCCCGGGCCAGCCCATCGCCCCCGTCCGGGGCAACGTCCTCACCCGGCTGGCCAAGTTGGACAGCGGGCAGTACGCCGCCCTGGTCCTGGCCGCCGCCGGGCTCAAGCGGCTGGACCTGGAAGAGCGGATCACTCGCTACTTCTCCACCGATGAGATGATCCCCGCCGCCGGCCAGGGCATTCTGGCTGTCCAGGTGCGGGCAGGGGAGGACACCGATTATCTCGCCGCCTTCCTGGACCGGGACGGCACCGACTGTGCCACGGCGGAGCGGGCCTTCGTCCGGTGGCTGGACGGCGGCTGCTCCTCCCCAGTGGCGGCCTTCGCCACGGTGGAGGGGGAGACCCTCACCCTCCGGGGCATGGACGTTACATCATCGGGGGAGCCCATTTTTGACACCATCACCGGTCCGCGCAGCCAGGGGGAGGCCCTGGGCATCGCGCTGGCCGACCGGATCAGGGAGGGAACAGCATGTACGGCAAGGTGACACTGGTGGGGGCGGGTCCCGGAGACCCGGGCCTCCTCACCGTCAAGGGCCGGGAGGCCCTGCTGGCGGCCCAGGTGGTGGTCTATGACCGCCTGGTGAGCCCCGCCATCCTGGCGCTGATGCCGGAGGAAGCGGAGCAGATCAACGTGGGCAAGGAGGCCAGCCGCCACCCCGTCCCCCAGGATCAGATCAACCACATCCTGCTGGAAAAGGCTCTGGAGGGCAAGAACGTGGTGCGGCTCAAGGGGGGCGACCCCTTCCTTTTCGGCCGGGGTGGCGAGGAGCTGGAGCTCCTGCGGGAGCACGGCGTCCCCTTTGAGGAGGTGCCCGGCATCACCTCGGCCATCGCCGTGCCCGCCTACGGGGGCATCCCGGTGACCCACCGGGACTTTACCTCATCCCTCCACATCGTCACCGGCCACGCCCGGGCGGGCAAGGCCCTGGACATCGACTTCGAGGCCCTGGTCCGCACCAAGGGGACCCTGGTCTTCCTCATGGGGGTGAGCAGCCTCCCCGACATCTGTGAGGGGCTCTTGAAGGCGGGTATGGACCCCGACACCCCCGCCGCCATCGTGGAGCGAGGCACCACCCCCGCCCAGCGTCGGCTGGACGCCACCGTGGCCACCCTGGCCCGGACGGCGGCGGAGGGGAAGGTGGAGAGCCCGGCCATCAGCATCGTGGGCCAGGTTTGCTCTCTGGCCAAGGACTTTGACTGGTTCGACGCCCTCCCCCTGAAGGGGAAGCGCATCGTGGTCACACGGCCCAAAGAGCGGGTGGGCACCCTGGCCAATCGCCTGCGGAAGCTGGGGGCCGACGTCTTTGAGTACCCCTGCATCCGGACGGAGCCCATCACCCCCTGTCCTGCCATGGAGCAGGCGGTGGAACACCTGGCCGACTACGAGTGGCTGGCCTTTACCAGCCCCGCCGGTGTGGAGGCCTTCTGGGCCATGGCCCAGGCCAAGGGCTGGGACGCCCGCGTCCTGGCCGGGGTCAAGCTGGCCGCTATTGGTGCCGGCACCGACAAGGCCCTTCAGGTCCATGGCCTCCGGGCCGACTACATCCCCGAGGTCTACGACGCCGCCCACCTGGGGGCGGGCCTGGCTCAGCGTGCCAAGGGGAAGGTACTCCTCCTCCGGGCGGAGTGGGGCTCTCCCGCCTTGACGGAGGCCCTGGAAGGGAGTAACATTCCCTATGACGACATCCCCTGCTACACCACCTCCTATGAGAGTGAGCACGCCGCCGCCCTCCGGGATCTGGTGACGGCGGGCCGGGTGGACCTGGTCACCTTCACCAGCGCCTCCACGGTGAAGGGCTTCGTCTCCTCGGTGGGCGAGCTGGACTTCTCCGGCCTCACCGGGGTGTGCATCGGGGCGCAGACCGCCGCCGAGGCGGCCAAGCACGGTATTCCCACCGTTGTGGCGGAGCGGGCCACCTTGGACGCTCTGGTCAATATCATCATCAAAGAAGGTCAGACAAATGGAACTCATTAACCGGCCCCGCAGACTGCGGCAGAACGACTCCATCCGGCGGCTATGCCGGGAGACCCGCCTCTCCCCGGACAGCCTCATTTATCCCATCTTTGTAGACGAGACCCTGAAGGGCAAGCGGGCCATCCCCGCCCTGGACGGGCAGTTCCACTACGGCCTGGACGCCGTGTGCGAGGCGGTGGAGGAGTGCATCCAGGCGGGTGTGGGCCGGTGCATCCTCTTCGGCCTGCCCGCCCACAAGGACGCCGTGGGCTCCTCCGCCTGGGACGAGCACGGCGTGGTCCAGGAGGCCATCCGGGTCATCAAGGCCAAGTACCCCGACTTCTATGTCATCACCGACGTGTGCATGTGCGAGTACACCGACCACGGCCACTGCGGTATTCTCTGCGGCCACGAGGTGGACAACGACAAGACCCTGGAGGTTCTGGCCAAGACCGCCCTCTCCCACGCCCAGGCCGGCGCCGACATGGTGGCGCCCTCCGACATGATGGACGGCCGCATCGCCGCCATCCGGGCGGCTCTGGACGAGCACGGCCTCCAGAACGTGCCCATCATGTCCTACTCCGCCAAATACGCCTCCGACTTCTACGGCCCCTTCCGGGAGGCCGCCGGCTCCGCTCCCTCCTTCGGGGACCGGAAGGGCTACCAGATGGACCCCCACAACCGCCGGGAGGCCCTGAAGGAGTGCGCCCTGGATGTGGAGGAGGGCGCTGATATCCTGATGGTGAAGCCCGCCCTCAGCTACCTGGACGTGATCCGGGAGTGCTCCGACGCCTTTGACCTGCCTATGTGCGCCTACTCCGTCTCCGGCGAGTACGCCATGATCAAGGCGGCCAGCGCGGCGGGGCTCATCGACGAGTACCGGGTCATGTGTGAGAGCGCCCTCTCCGTCTATCGGGCGGGCGCCGACATGCTCATCACCTACTACGCCAAGGAGCTGGCCCAGGCCATGAAGAAGGGGGATATCGGCTGATGGAGCGCTCTCAGGAACTCTTTGACCGGGCCCAAAAGGTCCTCCCGGGCGGCGTCAACTCCCCGGTCCGGGCCTTCCGGGCGGTGGACCTGTGCCCCCGGTTCATCACCAAGGCCCAGGGCGCCTATATCTATGACGCCGACGGCAAGTCCTACATTGACTATGTCTGCTCCTGGGGGCCCATGATCCTGGGCCACGACCACCCGGTGGTGCGGGAGGCGGTGGAGAAGGCCGTAAAGGACGGCCTCTCCTTCGGCGCTCCCACCGAGCGGGAGGTGGAGATGGCCGAGCTCATGGTGGAGCTGGTCCCCAACATCGAGATGGTCCGCATGGTGAACTCGGGCACCGAGGCTGTCATGTCGGCCATCCGCCTGGCCCGCGGCGCCACCGGCCGGGACAAGATCATCAAGTTTGAGGGCTGCTACCACGGCCACTCCGACTGCCTGCTGGTAAACGCCGGCTCCTCCGCCCTGGCGGGAGGGCATCCCTCCTCTGCCGGTGTCCCGGAGGACATCGTCAAGCACACCCTCACCGCCCAGTTCAACCGCCTGGAGACCGTGGAGGCCCTGCTGAACGAGTACCCGGGTCAGGTGGCCTGCGTCATCGTGGAGCCGGTGGCCGCCAACATGGGTGTGGTGGCCCCCGCCCCCGGCTTCCTGGAGGGGCTCCGGGCCCTGTGTGACAAGTCGGGCGCCCTCCTCATCTTCGACGAGGTCATCACCGGCTTCCGCCTGGCCCTGGGCGGCGCCCAGGAATACTTTGGCGTGAAGGCCGATCTGGTCACCTTCGGCAAGATCATCGGTGGCGGCATGCCGGTGGGCGCCTATTGCGGCAGCCGCGCTCTTATGGAGCAGGTGGCCCCCTGTGGCCCGGTGTACCAGGCGGGCACCCTCTCGGGCAACCCCGTGGCCATGGCCGCCGGCCTTGCCCAGCTCCGGTACTTGAAGGCTCACCCCGAGGTCTACGACTACATCGGCACCCTGGCCAAGGAGCTGGCCGACGGCATGCGGGAGGCAGCGGAGCGGCATCACGCCGGCGTGGCCGTCAACCAGATTGGCTCCCTGGCGGCTCCCTTTTTCACCCCCAACGCCGTCACCACCTTCGTGGACGCCAAGGGCAGCGATGTGGGCCGATACGCCCGCTACTTCAAGGGCATGCTGGAGCGAGGCGTCTACCTGGCTCCCGCCCAGTTCGAGGCCATGTTCGTCTCCGCCGCTCACACCCGGCAGGACCTGGCCCAGACCCTGGAGGCCGTGGACGAGGCTCTGGCCGAGCTGTAAGCTTCCATATGTTTCTCTCCAGAGACTGTATATTGCTGAGGCGGTGGATAGACCACCAGCTTTATCGAGATGAAATAGACAGAGCGGGCCTGTGTGAACAGGCCCGCTCTGAGCCTGTCGACTTTGTCGACAGGCTCTCTCGCACGTGCAAGCACGTGCTCGAAGAGTTGCAGCCCACTGCGTCGCACGCGCAAAGCGCGCACGCTTGTGGGCTGAGAAGTGTTTTTTCCGAGGCACATGTCCCCGGAAAAAACAGATTGGCACTTGATTCCGTCGTCTGCGGACGACGGAACTCTGCGAGGCTCTTGCAGAAAATCAAGCGCATATGTGCTTTTTCGACAGCCTGAGAGCGGGCCTGTGTGAACAGGCCCGCTCTATTTCATTTTCGGAAATATCCGCTCTTCCGTCTGTCACTGCGATCCG
>NZ_CALXEE010000002.1 GCF_944387245.1 uncultured Intestinimonas sp.
GCGGAACAGGGAAAACCCGTGGTCCTATCCGACATTTTTTCGCCGCCTGCGTGGGTGGGTGTCGGGGTGTGGTGGCGTCGACTGGGATTCCCGTTGCTGCGGCGTGGGGTGGTGCAGCATCGCCATTGCCTTCCCCAGGGGGGAAGGTGCCCCAGTGCGCACACTGGGGCGGATGAGGGGGGACGTTGGGGATTAGCCGGCCTTTCCCCTCATCAGTCGCCTTCGGCGACAGCTTCCCCCAGGGGAAGCCTTATGGTCAGGCCAGCTCGCCGAAGAGGGCCCAGGTGGAGGCGTCGGTGATCTTGAGGTCCACGTACTGCCCCAGCAGGGACTCGTCCCCGGAGAAGTGGACCAGCCGCCCGCCGGCGGTGCGGGCGTTGAGGTTGTGCCGGGGGTCGTCGCTGAGCACGTCCACCAGGCAGCGCATGGTCTTGCCCACGTAGGCCGCCTGCTTCTCGGCGGAGATGGCGTTCTGGAGGTCTACCAGTCGCTGGAAGTTGGCCGCCTTCTCCTCCTTGGACATGGGGTCGGGCATTCTGGCCGCCGGGGTGCCCTCCCGGGGGGAGTAGATGAAGGTGAAGAGGGCGTCGAAGCGGACGGCCTCCAGCACTTTGAGGGTATCCTCAAACTCCTCGGTGGTCTCCCCGGGGAAGCCCACGATGATGTCGCTGGTGAGGACGATGTCGGGGATGCGCTGCCGCAGGGCGGCGATGAGCCCCAGGTAGTGCTCCCGGGTGTAGCCACGGTTCATGGCCTTGAGGACCCGGTCGTTGCCCGCCTGGAAGGGGAGATGGAGGTGGGGGGCCACCTTCTCGCACTTGGCCATCACGTCGAAGAGCCGCTCGGAGGCGTCCTTGGGGTGGCTGGTCATGAAGCGGATGAGGAAGTCCCCGGGGACGGCGTTCACCTGCTCCAGGAGCCAGGCGAAGTCCACCCCCTCCCGGCCCAGGTCCTTGCCGTAGGAGTTGACGTTCTGGCCCAGGAGAGTGATGTCCTTATATCCCTCGGCGGCAAGCTGCCGCACCTCGGCCAAAATGTCCTCCGGCTGACGGGAGCGCTCCCGGCCCCGGACGTAGGGGACGATGCAGTAGGAGCAGAAGTTGTTGCAGCCGTACATGATGGACACCCAGGCCTTCACCTTCCCCTCCCGGCGGACGGGGATGCCCTCGGCGATGGAGCCGGCCTCGTCGGGGGTGTCGAAGATGCGTCCCCTCCGGGTGTGGATGCGCCAGAGAAGCTCGGGGAACCGCCACAGGGCGTGGGGTCCAAAGACCAGGTCCACGTGGCGGAAGGACTGCTTGATCTTCTCGGAGACGTGCTTTTCCTGGGCCATGCAGCCGCAGACGCAGATGATCTGCCCCGGGTGGTTCCGCTTGGCGTGGACCAGGGCCCCCAGGTTGCCGAAGACCCGCTGCTCGGCGTGCTCCCGGATGGCGCAGGTGTTGAGGATGATGACGTCGGCGGCGTTCTCGTCGGCGGTGAAGCCGTAGCCCATCTCGCTCAGGTAGCCCCGCAGCCGCTCCGAGTCGGCCTCGTTCTGCTGGCAGCCGTAGGTGTCCACGTAGGCCAGAGGCTCTTTGGGCAGGGCGGCGTTCATGGTGTGGATCTGGGCGCAGAAGTCCTTCTGCCGGGCGATCTCCTCGGGGGAGATCCGGGTGGTGTTCTGGTTCAAGGCGCTTCCTCCATCGGTTCACGGTTTTCCCTTCATTTTATCAGCTTTTCCCCGGAAATACAAGCGCAGCGCCGGAGTTTTCCCCTGGAAAGGCAAGGGCTTTTCGTTGACGCTTCTGCCGGGGACTGATATAATGTTGTCTACGATACACCATAGACGAGAGAAAGGCGGCGACGCCGTGAAAACACTGGTGATCGAGAAGGAAGCCGTCCGCCGCAACGCGGCGGTCATCAAGGAAAAGGCGGGGAGCGCGGCCATCTACGCCGTCCTCACCGGGGACGCCTGCGGCGCCGGACTGGTGGACCTGGCCAAACTCCTGCGGGAGGAGGGCATCGGCCGTTTCGCCGTGTCCGAGCCGGAGGAGGCCCGGCAGCTCCGGAAGGCGGGCTTTGTGGACGAGGAGATCCTCATGCTCCGCTCCACCACCGACCGGGAGGAGCTGGAGGAGCTCATCGACCTGGGCGTGGTGTGCACCATCGGCTCCCACGACACGGGGGTGGCCCTCAACGCCCTGGCCGAGGCCCGCTCCACCGTGGTGGAGGCCCACATCCAGGTGGACACCGGCATGGGCTACGGCGGCTTTCTGGCCACCGAGCCGGAGAAGGTCCTGTCCATGTACCGGTATCTCCCCAACGTGGCCCTCTCGGGCATCTATACCCAGATCCACGCCGCCGGGAAAAAGGGCCGGGAGGCGGCGGAGCAGCTGGCCCTCTTCCAGCAGGTGGTGGAGGCCGTCCACGCCGCCGGGTTTGAGTCGGGCACCGTCCACGCCGCCGGGTCTACCGCCCTCATGAATTACGAGTTTGCCCGGCTGGACGCGGTGCGGGTGGGGTCGGCCTTCCTGGGCCGGTGCCGCCGCAGCCGCGGGGACCGGCTCACCACCGTGGGCACCGGCGAGGCCGCCATCGAGGAGGTCCGCTGGCTCCCCAAGGGCCACACCGTGGGCAACAGCGCCCTGGTGAAGCTGAAAAAGCCCACCCGGGTGGCGGTGGTGCCGGTGGGCTACCAGAACGGCCTGGGGGTGGAGCGCCCCCGGGAGACGGGACTCTTCTCCTTCCTGAGCGCCTGGCGGCGGAGCCGCCGGCGGTATCTCCGCATCGGGGAGCAGAAGGCCCGGGTCATCGGCCAGATCGGCGCCCTGGAGACCCTGGTGGACGTGACCAATATCAAATGCGCCCCGGGAGACCTGGCGGTCTTTGCGGTGGACCCGCTCTACGCCAAGGGCCTCAAGCGGGTATACAGATAACAAAGGAGTTTTTTACGCCATGAGAGCAGTCGTGACAAGAGTGACCTCCGCCTCGGTGACCATCGACGGCAAGGTCAACGGCGCCATCGGCCGGGGCTTTCTGGTGCTGCTGGGCATCGGTCCCAACGACACCCCCGCCCAGGCCGCCAAGCTGGCCGACAAGGTGGTGGGCCTGCGGGTCTTTGAGGACGAGAACGAGAAGATGAACCTGAACCTGGCCACCGTGGGGGGCGAGCTGCTGGTGGTGAGCCAGTTTACCCTTTACGCCGACACCAAGTCCCGCCGCCCCAGCTTCACCGGGGCCGCCAAGCCGGACCTGGCCATCCCCCTCTACGAGGAGTTTCTGAGACAGTGTGAAGCCCTGGGCTTCCCGCCCCAGCACGGGGAGTTCGGCGCCGATATGGCGGTGGCCTCGGTGAACGACGGCCCCGTCACCATCCTGCTGGATACCGATACAATGTGAGGTGTTGAATATGCTGGTCAAGACCATGCAGGTGCCCCCCATCGGCACCAACTGCTACGTGCTCGCGGACGAAAAAGAAAAGGTCTGCGCCGTCATTGATCCCGGCGGGGACGCCGCCGGCATCCTGGAGCTGCTGAAGGAGGACGGCCTCACCCTGACCGCCATCCTCCTGACCCACGGCCACTTCGACCACACCGGCGGCGTGGCCGACCTGGAGAAGGCCTGCCCCAACACCCCCGTCTACATCCACAAGGGGGATGTGGAGGGGGCCAGTCCCTCCGTCTTTCCGCCCCTCACCGGCATCGCCCTCACCTACTACGACGAGGGAGACAGGGTCATGGTGGGGTCCATCCCCGTGGACGTACTCCACACCCCGGGCCACTCCAAGGGCTCGGTGGTGCTGAAGGCCGGGGACATCCTCTTCACCGGGGACACCCTCTTCCGGGGCTCTATGGGCCGCACCGACTTCCCCGGCGGCAGCTATGAGGAGATCATGGCCTCCCTGAAGCGGCTGGCCGCCCTGCCCGGGGACTACCGGGTCTGCCCCGGCCACGAGGGCCTCTCCACCCTGGAGACCGAGCGGCAACAGAACTACTATATGCGCGCGGCGGTGGAGGGCTGAGCCCGTCATCCCGCGACAGATAGGATCATATTATGAAGCTATACCTCAAAGGACACGACTACAAGTACGCAACCGAGCAGATGATGCTCATGCTGTTCCCGGGCCAGCGGCCGGAGTATCCGGCCGAGCCAACCGCGGAGGGAGAGGACAGCCTGGTGCTCACCCTGTCACGGACGGCGGGCCGGGCCACCGGCCACGCCGTGCTCACTTGGGCGGGGCGGCTTTACAGCCGCTTTGCCTGGGCGGCTGACCCCGGGGAGGAGGACCGTCTGGAGCGGGACCGGGTGCTCCAGCGGGTGCTCAAGAACGCCTTCTACCGGGCGGGGACCGACGCCCTGGGCCGGGAGCCGGCCTGGGGGGCCCTCACCGGGGTGCGCCCGGTGAAGATCCCCACCAAGGCCCTCACCAAGGGCCTGACCCCGGCCCAGGCCGACCGGCAGCTCCGGGACCTCTACCGGGTCTCCCCTGACCGGCGGCGGCTGGCCATGGACTGCGCCCGGGCCACCCTGGCTGTCCGGGACAGCCTGAACCCCGAGGAGCTCTCCCTCTATGTGGGCGTCCCCTTCTGCCCCACCCGGTGCGCCTACTGCTCCTTTGTCTCCGCCGACGTGGGCAAGACCCTGAGCATGCTCGAGCCCTACGCCCAGGCCCTGTGCCGGGAGATCGCCGCCGCCGGGGCCATGCTGAAGCGGGCCGGGCGGAAGGTGCGCTCGGTCTACTTCGGGGGCGGCACCCCCACCACCCTGTCCGCCCAGCAGCTGGACCTGGTCATGTCCGCCCTGGAGGAGCACGTGGACCTCTCCGGCTGCACCGAGTACACTGTGGAGGCGGGGCGGCCCGACACCATCACGGCGGAGAAGCTCTCCGTCCTCAGACAGCACGGCTGCGACCGGATCTCGGTGAATCCCCAGTCCATGTCGGAGGCGGTGCTGCGGGCCATCGGCCGCTCCCACACCCCGGAGGACATTCTCAAAGCCTGGGACCTGGTGGCCCAGGCCGGCTTCCCGGTGCGGAACATGGACCTCATCGCCGGGCTCCCCGCCGACAGTGAGGCGGGGTTCCGGGACTCCCTGGACCGGGTCATCGCCCTGGACCCGGAGAACATCACCGTCCACACCCTGGCCCTCAAGAAGGGCTCCCGGCTCATGCTGGAGGGGAGCGGCCTCCCCACGCCGGAGGCGGTGGCCGCCATGCTGGACTACGCCTGGCAGACCCTGCGCTCCGCCGGATACGTCCCCTACTACCTCTACCGCCAGAAGTACATGTCCGGCGGCTTTGAAAATGTGGGCTGGTGCCGTCCGGGCACCGAGAGCCTTTACAACATCTGCATGATGGAGGAGCTCCACACCATCGTGTCCCTGGGCTCCGGCGGGGTGACCAAGCTCATCGACCCCGCCGCCGGCAGCCTGAAACGGCTCAGCAACCCCAAATTCCCCAAGGAGTATATCGAGCACATCGACGACATCATCGCCCAGAAGGAGGAGATCGCGTGGCCTATCAGCTAGAGGAGATCAACCGCCGCCTGAAAGAGGACCCGGCGGGATTTGTGGCCGAGTGCGACGGGGTGTACCAGAAGCGGCTGGAGACGGCCGCTGACCGCATCCTGGAGCGGATGAAGGAGAGCCCCATCGTCCTGCTGTCGGGGCCCTCCGGCTCGGGCAAGACCACCACCGCCCTGAAGCTGGAGCAGGAGCTGGAGCGGCGGGGGGTGCAGACCCACACCATCTCCATGGACAACTACTTCAAGACCCTCAACCGAAAGACGGCCCCCCGAAACGCCGAGGGGGACATCGACTACGAGTCCCCCGAGCTGCTGGACATGGACCTGCTGGACGAGACCTTCACCAGGCTCTCCCGGGGGGAGTGGGTCATCGTGCCCAAGTTCGAGTTCGCCCGGCAGATGCGCAACGACAGCCGGGGCACACCCCTGAAGCTGGACAAGAACGAAATTGCCATTTTTGAGGGCATCCACGCCCTTAACGACGACATCGCCGGGCGCCACCCCGAGGCCACCACCCTCTATATCTCCGCCCGCTCCAACATTCTGGAGGGGGAGGCGCTGCGGTTCAAGGGCACCTGGATGCGCATTTCCCGCCGGGCGGTCCGGGACTATAATTTCCGGGGCACCGACCTGGTGGAGACGCTTTCCATGTGGTATAATGTGCGCCGGGGCGAGAAGCTGCACATCTCCCCCTTCAAGGGCCGGGCCAACGTCATTATCGACTCCTCCCTGCGCTACGAGGTCCCCGTCTTTGCCAACTACGCCGCCCCTCTGCGCCAGGCGGTGGAGCAGGTGCCGGCGGACAACGAGCGCCGGGCCGAGCTGGAGGCCATGGTGGACGCCTTCCGGTACTTCCAGCCCCTCTCCCCCGACCTGGTCCCCGCCGACTCCCTCATCCGTGAGTTCATCGGCGGCGGCAGCTATCACTACTGATCCTCCCCCGACCCGGGGGTACAACAAAGGAAAGAAGGAAACGACACCATGTCAGAATGTACCCATGACTGTTCCACCTGCGGCGAGAGCTGCGGGGAGCGCACCGCCCCCATGGACCTGAGAGAGCCGGTCAACGGCCTGTCCAGCGTGGGCAAGGTCATCGCCGTGGTCAGCGGCAAGGGTGGCGTGGGCAAGTCCACCGTCACCTGCTCCCTGGCCACCGCCATGGCCAAGCTGGGCAAGAAGGTGGCGGTGCTGGACGCCGACATCACCGGCCCCAGCGTCCCCACCGCCTTCGGCATCCATGAGCACGCCGTGGGCAGCGAGCTGGGCATCTATCCCGCCGTCAGCAAGGGCGGCGTGGAGCTCATGAGCCTCAACCTCCTCACCGAGCACGAGACCGACCCCGTGGTGTGGAGAGGCCCCATCATCGCCGGCACCGTGAAGCAGTTCTGGACCGACGTCATCTGGGGTGACGTGGACTACATGTTTGTGGATATGCCGCCCGGAACCGGCGACGTGCCCCTCACCGTATTTCAGTCCCTGCCCGTGGACGGGGTCATTGTGGTGACCTCCCCCCAGGACCTGGTGAGCATGATCGTCACCAAGGCGGTGAAGATGGCCGAGATGATGAACATCCCCATCCTGGGCCTGGTGGAGAATTACAGCTACTTCAAGTGCCCCGACTGCGGCAAGGAGCACGCCATCTTCGGCGAGAGCCACATTGAGCAGGTGGCCGCCGATCTGGGCCTGAAGGTCCTGGCCAAGCTGCCCATCGACCCGGCTCTGGCCGCCGCCTGTGACAACGGCGGCGTGGAGGACTACCAGCCCAATCCCCTGTCCGGCCTGGCCAAGGCCCTGGACGAGGGCACCGTATAAGAAACCCCGAACGCAAAAAAGATCCCGTGGACTGCGGTCCACGGGATCTTTTTTTGCCTGTCGGCGTTTATACGGAGATGGTGCTGCCCCGGAGACTGGCGTCCATGTTCTGGTGGTCCAGGGAGGCGAAATGATCGCAGATGTGGCTGAAGAGCTGGTTGGCGGCGAAGGAGCGGTAGCCCTCCCGGCGGCGGATGATGGCGATCTCCCAGGGGATCACCGGCTCCAGGGGGACGGTGACCAGCTCCTCGCACAGGTCGGGCTGGAGGATGGGCAGGGGCAGCACGGCGATGCACTGCTGCATGCCCACCATCTTGAGGCAGAACCGGGTCATCAGGCTCTTGTAGGCGATGCGGGGGGCAAAGCCGCACTCGCCGCACATGCGGATGAAGCTGTCGTGAAGGGTGGCCGTCTCGCTGTAGGTGAGGATGGTCTCGTCCTTCAGATCCTTGATGTGTACGCTGCTCATCTGGGCGAAGGGGTGGTGGCGGCTCACCACCAGGGAGCAGACATTGCTGATGAGGGTCTTGCTCTCGAAGCGGTAGGGCTCGTCCACCGGCAGCATGACCAGGCCCAGGTCGGCCCGGCCGGAGCCCACGGAGGCGGCGGTGAGCTTGGAGCCCTCCTCCACCACGGAGATGTCAATGCCGGGGAAATGGCGGTGGAACCGGGTGATCAGCGGAGGGAAGTAGACGTCCAGCAGCACGCCGGGGGTACTCAGGTGAACCTCACCCACCCGCACGGAGCGCACGTCGTCCATGGTCTGGAAGAGATCGTCATATTGGAGGAGGAAGTCCAGGGCGCGGTCATAGAGGATGCGCCCGGCGTCGGTGAGGTAGAAGCTCTTGCTGGTGCGCTCGATGAGCCGGACGTTGAGCTCCTCCTCCAGGTGCTTGATGGAGCGGGTGAGCATGGGCTGGGTGACAAAGAGCTGGGCTGCCGCCTTGGTAAAGCTCTGCTGACGAACCACCTCTACAAAATACTTCAGCTGTTGGATCTCCATACCTATCCCTCCATATTCTCTCAGAAACAATAAAAAAAGTGACAGTGCCTCCTCACATCACTAAGACTTGTCCTCTATCATACCGGAAAACGGGCCATTTTTCCAATAAAACTTATCTAAATAATTGTAATGATTTTTGAAACAAATCCACAAAACCATTCTTCAGATGCATGGACCGATAACCAGGAGGTATAGTTCTGGAGAACTTCCACAAAAACCAGGAAATAATTTCTTTCGAAAGGTGTAAAGTATAATTTTTTTGCATGCTTGCCGCTGGAAACGGCATTTTACACCCCCGGCCTTCTGCGGCTATACTTTGGCTACGCCGAGTGGCTTGCAGGCGTCCAACAGCCATTTTTCCCAAAAACTGTTTTCGTCTGCCCCAAACGGCGCGGGACAAAAAACACGATCGCAAGTCAGGAAAGGAAGTGGTGTTCCATGCCAAAGGTCATGTCAGCACAGGAGGCCGTCCGCGCCTACATCCATGACGGAGCCACCGTCGCCTTCGGTGGCTTTGTGGGCGCCATGGTGCCGGAAGAAGTCAACAAGACCATTCAGGAACTCTACCTGAGCACCGGTTCTCCCAAGGGGCTCACCGCCATCTATGCCGCTGGCCAGGGCGACTCCGACCAGCGTGGCCTCAACCACCTGGGCGAGGAGGGCCTGCTCAGCCGGGTCATCGGCGGGCACTGGGGCCTGGTTCCCCGGCTGCAGAAGCTGGCCCTGGAGAACAAATTTGCTGCCTATAACTACCCGCAGGGTGTTATTTCTCAGCTTTTCCGCGACATTGCCGCCGGCAAGCCGGGGCTCATCACCCACGTGGGCATGAAGACCTTTGTGGACCCGGAGCTGGAGGGCGGTATGCTCAACGACAAGGCCCGGGAGGCCGGACCTCTGGTGGAGCGAATCGACATCGGCGGCGAGACCCGCCTGCTGTATAAGGCCCTGCCCATCAATGTGGCTGTCATCCGTGCCACCTACGCCGATACCCACGGCAACTGCACCTTCCAGCGGGAGGGCGTCAGCGCCGAGACCCTGGCCATCGCCCAGGCCGCCAAGAACTCCGGCGGCAAGGTCATCGTGCAGGTGGAAGACGTGGTGGAGTACGGCGCGCTGGACACCCGGCTGGTGCGGCTCCCCGGCATCTATGTGGACGCCATCGTGGTGGCCGCCCCGGAGAACCACATGCAGACCTTCGGCACCGGCTACAATCCCTCCTACTGCGGTGAGATCCGTGTGCCCATGAGCTCTGTGAAGCCCCTGAAGCTGGACCAGCGCAAGATTGTGGCCCGCCGGGCGGCCATGGAGCTGGTGCCCAACGCCGTGACCAACCTGGGCATCGGCATGCCCGAGGGCGTGGCGGCCGTGGCGGCCGAGGAGGGCCTGGAGGGCATGGTGCTCACCACCGAGGCCGGCACCATCGGCGGCATCCCCGCCGGCGGCAAGGATTTCGGCGTCACCATCAACCCCGACTGTATCCTGGACCAGCCCTATCAGTTTGACTTCTATGACGGCGGCGGTCTGGATGTGGCCTTCCTGGGCCTGGCGCAGGCCGACGAGAAGGGCAACATCAACGTCTCCAAGTTCGGTCCCAAGATCGCCGGCTGCGGCGGCTTCATCAACATCACCCAGAACGCCAAAAAAGTGGTCTACTGCGGCACCTTTACCGCCGGCGGGCTGAAGATTGGTGTGGCCGACAGCAAGCTGCAGATCCTGCAGGAGGGCCGGGACAAAAAGTTCCTCAAGCAGGTGGAGCAGGTCACCTTCTCCGGCGAGTACGCCGTGGAGAAGGGCCAGCCGGTGCTCTATATCACCGAGCGCGCGGTCTTTGAGCTCACCCCGGAGGGTGTGGAGCTCAAGGAGATCGCCCCCGGCGTCGATCTGCAGAAGGACGTGCTGGATCTGATGGACTTTACCCCCATCGTCAGGGACGTAAAGACCATGGACAGCTGCATTTTCCAGGAAGGCCCCATGGGTCTTTCCAATTGAGAGATGATTCAGTGAGAGATCCCCGCTCCTCCGGGAGAGAAAATGTGTTGAGGAGGTATCATTTATGAGTTTGTTGGGCATCGTATTGGGTCTGGTGCTCCTGATGTTCCTGGCCTACAAGGGCTATTCCATCATCTGGGTCGCCCCGGTGTGCGCCGTGGTGGTGGCCGTCCTGGGTGGATACAGTATCCTGGACGCCTACATCGGCGACTACATGAAGGGTATGGCCGACTACGTATTCCAGTGGTTCCCCGCCTTCTTCCTGGGCGCTGTCTACGGCAAGGTCATGGACATGACCGGCTCCGCCCGGAGTCTGGCCGACGCCCTGGTAAAGCTGATCGGCTCCCGTTTCGCCGTCCTGGCCGTGGTCATCCCCTGCCTGCTGATGACCTACGGCGGCATTTCCCTCTTCGTGGTGGTTTTCGTCATCTACCCCATGGGCTACTCCATCTACCGGGCCGCTGACCTGCCCCGCACCCTGCTGCCCGGCGCCATCGCCACCGGCGCCTTCGGCATCACCATGACCGCCATCCCCGGCACCCCCCAGATCCAGAATATGATCCCCACCCAGTACTACGGCACCACCGCCATGGCCGCTCCCCTGCTGTCCGTGGTGGCCTGCATCGTGATGTTTGTCCCCGCCTATATC
The DNA here is from genome assembly GCF_944387245.1 of uncultured Intestinimonas sp. Taxonomy (GTDB): domain Bacteria; phylum Bacillota; class Clostridia; order Oscillospirales; family Oscillospiraceae; genus Intestinimonas. Next base: position 10,958 of record NZ_CALXEE010000002.1, read on the forward strand.
TATCTGGAGTGGCGTGTGGCCCAGTGCCGCAAGAAGGGCCTCCACTTCGTGCCCGATCCCAAGCACAAGGAGACCGACTTCAGCGACCGCAACCTGCCCTCCTGGCACTGGATCACCGGCCTCATCCCCCTCGTCGTTGTGGTCCTGATGCTCAACCTCTTCCCCAAGCTGCTGCTGAACGCCACCGGTGTGGAGCTGGCCTCCAACTACGCCATCGTCATCGCTCTGGTCTGCGGCATCCTGGTGGCCTGCCTGCTCAACCTGAACCAGGCCAAGCTGCTGCTGCCCGCCATCAATGAGGGCGCCAACGGCTCCATGGGCGCCATCATGAACACCGCCTGCGCCGTGGGCTTCGGCTCCGTGGTCAAGGTGGTCCCCGGCTTCGCCGTTCTCACCAACCTGGCTCTGAACATGCCCGGCTCCATCCTCTTCTCTGAGGCCGTGGCCGTCAACGTGCTGGCCGGTGCTACCGGCTCCGCCTCCGGCGGCATGTCCATCGCCCTGGAGGCCCTGGGTCCCAAGTACCTGGAGATGGCCAACGCCATTGGCATGAGCCCTGAGGTCCTCCACCGCATCGCCTCCATCTCCTCCGGCGGTCTGGACACCCTGCCCCACAACGGCGCCGTCCTCACCCTGCTGGCGGTGTCCAACTGCACCCACAAGGAGTCCTACATCGATATCTGCATCACCACCTGCATCATCCCCCTGGTGGGTTCCCTGCTGCTGGCCCTGGTCTGGGGCTTCATCGGGATCTAAATTCCCCGGTTTGCTGTGCCCGGCCCCATCCACGGCTTCGGCACAGGCCAAATAGGAAGGAGCATACACCATGACCATTCAGGAAATGAAGATCGGTGATTCCGCCAGCACGGTGAAGACCATCGGCGAGTCCGACGTCTATCTCTTTGCCGGCATCACCGGTGACCTCAACCCCGCCCATACCGACGAGGTGTCGGCCAGCCAGACCCCCTTCGGCGGCCGGATCGCCCACGGTATCCTCTCCGCCGGCCTCATCTCGGCGGTGCTGGGCATGAAGCTCCCCGGCCCCGGCACCATCTATCTGGGCCAGGAGCTCAAGTTCACCAAGCCCGTCCACATCGGCGACACCGTCACCGCCACTGCCACCGTCAGTGAGATCGTGGCCGAGAAGAACATCGTCAAGCTGGAGACCATCTGCACCAACCAGAACGGCGATGTGGTCGTCAAGGGCATGGCCACCGTCATGCCGCCCAAACACTGAGTTCCCCTTTTTTCTGGGATCGTTCCCCTCCATACCAACAGCCATCGTGCCCCGGACGCTCTGCCGCGCGTCCGGGGCACGGTGGCGTTTTGGCAAAGCAGCGCGTCCCGCAGATAGGGAAAAGCCCGCCGTGAGGCGGGCTTTTTCGCGGATTTGTGGATGTCACTGTCCCAACAGAGTGCGGTACTCCTCCTCGGGGGCGGGGCGGCCCACCACGGAGAGGGAGGACTGGGAGAGCTGGAAGAGCCGCCCGGCCAGGGCCCGGATGTCCTCGGCGGTGACGGTGTTATAGGCGTCGATGACCTCACTGGTGGTGAGGGTGCGGTTCTGGAGGAGGAGTCCACGGCCCAGGGCGCTCATCCGGGACTGGGTGGACTCCAGACCCATGAGGACGTTGGCCTTGGAGAGCTCCCTGGCCCGTTCCAGCTCCTCGGGAGTGGGGCCGTGTTCGGCGAAGTCGGCCACCACCCGGAGGATGGTCTCCAGGGCCTCCCGCTCGGTGTCCTTGCTGAGGGCGGTGTAGATGGCGAACACGCCCGTCTCGGCGTGGCCGGCGCCGTAGGTGTAGATGGAGTAGCACAGCCCCCGCTTCTCCCGGACCTCCTGCCACAGCCGGGAGGACATGCCGGAGCCCAGCATGGTGGAGAGAAGCTGGAGGACGAACCGGTCCTTGTCCCCGTAGGGCAGGCCGGGGAAGGCCAGGGTCAGGTGGTTCTGCTCGGTGGCCTTCTTCTTCAGGGTGATGGCGGGGGTGTAGACGGCGGGGACGGCGGTGGGGGTCTCCCCCGGCTCCAGATCCAGCAGCCGGGCTTTCAAGGCGTCGGCCATGAGGGGGGTGAAGCTCCCCGCCATGGCGGCGACCATGGCGCCGGGCCGGTAGTGGGTCCGCTGGTAGCTTTTCAGCCACTCCCCCGTCATCTTGTCCAGGGTGGCCTTCCTGCCCAGGATGGGCCGGGCCAAGGGGCTCCCCTTGTAGACGGCGGCCATGAGCCGCTCAGAGCACAGGTCCTCGGGGTTATCCTGGTACATGCCGATCTCCTCCAGGATGACCCCCCGCTCGGTGTCCACGTCGGCCTGGTCGAATTTGGAGTCAAAGACCATGTTGCACAGGAGGTCCAGGGCCCGGGGCAGGTGCTCGTCCAGGCACCGGGCATAAAAGCAGGTGCACTCCTTGGTGGTGTAGGCGTTGACCTGGCCGCCGATGGCGTCCATCTCCTGGGCCAGCTCCCGGGCGGAGCGGCGCTGCGTGCCCTTGAAGACCATGTGCTCGATGAAGTGGGCGGCGCCGCTCTCCCCCGCCTTCTCGTGGCGGGAGCCGGTGGCCACCCACAATCCCAGGGAGACCGACCGGACGGCGGGCACGGCCTCCGTGACGATACGGGCCCCGTTGGGCAGGGTTTCGATGTCGTAGTGTTCTTCCATGTGGTGACCTCTCCCGTGGTGAAAATGGAAACGCCTCAGCCGTCCCGGCGGATGGTGGTGCCCATGGTCTGGCCGGAGACGGCGTCCAGGAGCATGACGTGGTCGATGCGCCCGTCCAGGACCACCACCTCCGTCACCCCGTTCTCCAGGGCGCGGATGCAGCTTCTCAGCTTGGGCACCATGCCGCCCTGGATGAGGCCGCTGTCCAGCAGGTCCCGGGCCTCGGAGGCGGTGAGGGAGGGGATGGCGGTCTTGGCGTTGCGGTTGTCCATGAGGATGCCGTCCACGTCGGTGAGGAAGACCAGCTTGTCCGCCTTCAGGGCCTCGGCCACGGCGCAGGCGGCGTCGTCGGCGTTGCAGTTATAGCTTTCCCCATTTTCTCCCGCGCAAACCGGGGAGATGACGGGAACATAGCCTCCGGAGAGGAGGAGGCGGATGAGGTCCCCGTCGGCGGCGGTGATGTCGCCCACGTGGCCCAGCTCGGGGTCCTTCTGCCGGGCGGTGAGGATGGCGCCGTCCTTGCCGGAGACGCCGGCGGCCTTCACGCCCAGACCCCGGAGGGCCATGACCACCTGCTTGTTCATCTGGGCGGAGAGAACCATCTCGGCCACCGCCATGGCGGTGGCGTCGGTGACCCGGTAGCCGTCCCGGAACCGGGGGGGCTCCCCCAGTTTTTCCAGCCAGCCGGAGATGGTCTTGCCGCCGCCGTGGACCAGCACCACCCGGACCCCGGCCATCTGGAGAGCGGCCACATCCCGGAGGATGGAGTCCACCGCCCCGTTCTCCCCCAGGGCGGAGCCGCCGTACTTCAGGACCACCGTCTTTCCGGCGCTCCGGGCCAGCCGGGGCAGGGTGTCCAGCAGCCCCAGCACCTTCTCCATGCCGTCCAGGTGGTGGGCCACGTCGTACTCGTGGAGCCACTGCTTGGTGTAGTCCACGTCGGAGATGCAGTTGATATAGGCGGTGCCCCGCTTCTGCCGGGTCTCCGCCCCCTTACCGGTGATGAGGATGACGGTGGGGGTCTGGGCCTCCATCACCGCCATGCGGATGGCCTCGCCTCGGTCGGGCTCGATGGAGTAGTCACACTTGCCCTCGATGTGCCCGGCCATCTCACGGGAGATGTCCAGCACGTCCTCCTCGCCGGGGTCCTCCTCGGTGATGATGATCTTGTCGGCGTATTTGGCCGAGATCTCGGAGAGGTCCTTCCGCCGGTCCAGGGCCTTCTTGCCCGGGCAGCCGAAGACGATGACCACCTGCTGGCCCGGGTACTCCTCCTTCACAGAGAGGAAGAGCTTTTCAAAGCTCAGGCGGTTGTGGGCGTAGTCCACGATGGCGGTGATGTGACCGTCGGCGTTCTGGTAGACCTCCATGCGGCCGGGCACCCGGGCCTTCATGAGGCCCACGTAGATGTGCTGCTCGGGGATGCCCAGGCCCTCGCACACGGCGATGGCGGCCAGGGCGTTCTGGACGTTGAAGAGCCCCGGCATGGTGAGCCGGAACTCCCGGCTGAACCGGGGGGTCTTGACCCGGAAAAGGATGTCCCGGCCCTGCTTGCGCACGTCGGTGGCGTAGACCGTGGCGGCCGGGTCGTGCTCGGAGAAGGTGATGAGCCGCCCGCCGGCCTCCCCGGCGGCGTTGAGCACGTCCTCCACCCGCTCGATGTCCAGGTTGACCACGGCCAGGGGCGCGTGGCGGAAGATCTTCAGCTTGGAGGTAAAGTAATCCTCAAAGTCGGGGTGCTCGATGGGGGAGATGTGGTCGTAGCCGATGTTGAGAAAGACGGCGGCGGAGAGGGCCACGCAGTCCATGCGGTCGTATTTCAGGGCCTGAGAGGAGACCTCCATGGTGAGGTACTCCACCCCGCTCCCGGCGGCGTTGGCGAAGTGGCGCTGGAGGTCCAGGGGCTCCGGGGTGGTGAGGTGGGACTCGAACCGCTCCACGCCGTCGTAGGTGTCGATGGAGGAGATGACGCCGCTCTCCGGCTTCTTCCGGGCGGAGAGATACTCATCAAAAATATACTTGAGGTAATATGTGGTGGAGCTTTTACCCTTTGTACCGGTAATGCCCACCACGTGGAGCTTGGCGCTGGGGTGGTCGTAGTAGAAGTCGGCCAGGAGGGCCATGGCCCGGCGCACGTCGGTCACCTGGAGGCAGGGGGTCTCTCCTGCCTCCGGCCAGACATGGTCGGAGAGGTAGATAAAGGCCCCTTTTTGGAGGGCGTCGGTCAGGTACTGGCCTTTGAAGTGGGCGCCCTTGACGATGAAGAGGGTGTTGGGGCGGACGTTCTGGGAGTCGCAGGAGACCAGCTCCACGGGGGTGGAGAGGAGGGCGGGCGAGAGGGCCTGTCCGCCGGTGAGGAGCCCCTCCTTCTGGAGAAGCTGCCAGTAGTCGCCCAGGGGGCGGATGGGAAGATCCATGTGTGTCACCTCATGAAAGATTATCGCAGGAGGGTATTTTCCGGGGTCACGGTCTCCATGCCGCTGCCGGCGGAGAAGTAGTACTCCAAAATCTCGGCGGCGATGTTGGCCAGGGTGGAGCCGGAGCCGCCCTTTTCCACCACGATGGCCAGGGCGATCTCGGGATTTTCATAGGGGGCGAAGGCCACGAAAAGGGCGTTGGACTCGGTGGCGCTGCTCACCTGGGCGGAGCCGGTCTTGGCGGCCACCTGGACGCCCAGGTCGGCGAAGTAGGCCTTGGCGGAGCCCTCGGCGGTCACCCGGAGCATGCCCTCGGTGACGGCAGCCAGGTTTTCGGGGTCGATGTCCAGCTGGTTGAGGACGGTGGGCTCATACTGCTCCACCACCTGGGAGAAGTCGTTGGACTTGACCTCCTTGAGGAGGTGGGCGGAATAGTGGGTGCCGCCGTTGGCCAGGGTGGCCACGTAGTTGGCCAGCTGGAGGGGGGTGAAGCGGCTGTTGCCCTGGCCGATGGCGGCGGGGAGGGTGTTGCCCTCGTACCAGGTCTGGCCCTGGCTCTCGGTGTACTCGGGGCCGTCCATCCAGCCGGTGGCCTCGTAGAGCTCAATGCCGGTGGGCTCCCCCAGGCCGAACATGGCGGCGTACTGCTCCAGCAGGCTGATGCCCAGCCGCCGGCCCACGTCGAAGAAAAAGACGTTGCAGGAGTCCTTGATGGCACCGGAGACGTTCTCGCTGCCATGGGTGCTGCGGCCGCCGCTGTCGCGGTAGATCCAGCACTGGGGCCGGTAGTCGTCGTAGTAGAGGTAGCGGCCGGTGTCCAGGATCTCGGTGTCCGGCTCGATGATGCCCTCCTCCAGGGCGCCGATGGCGGTGACCATCTTGAAGGTGGAGCCGGGGGGATAGACCTCCTGGGTGGCCCGGTTCAGGAGGGGGTTGAGGGGGTCGGCCAGGAGGGCATTGTAGTTCTGGGTGTAGGTGGTGAGGTCGAAGGTGGGGTAGGAGGCCATGGCCAGCACACCGCCGTCCCGGACGTCGATGACCACGGCTGCGCCGCCCTGGGTGTCCTCCGATTTGAGGCCCCCGATGCCGGTGGCCAGGGCCCGCTCCACCGCCTCCTGGAGCTTGATGTCCAGGGTGAGGATCACGTTGTCACCGGGGTCGGGGGCCTGGACCTCGCCGGTGGTCTGATTCACCACCCAGTTGTCGTCCCCGCTGACCACCTTGCCCTGGTCGTTGGTCTCGATGTTGCGCTTGCCGGGGGTGCCGTGGAGGTAGGACTCGAAGGCCAGCTCCACCCCCTCCTTGCCCACGGTGGCGTTGTAGGGGTAGTTGAGGGCCTGGTAGACGTTGTTCCACTCGTCGGAGTTCATGAGGCCCACCCGGCCCAGCAGGTGGGCGGCGTAGGCGGTGTTGTACTCCCGGACGGTGGTGGTGTCGATGTTGACGCCGGGCAGGTCGGCCTCCTTCACCGTGACGATGAAGGGCATCTGCACGTCCTGGGCAAAGACGTAGGCGGTGTAGGTGATCTCACGGGAGCGGAGGGTGAGCTCATAGCGCACCCCCAGCAGGGCCCGGGCCTCGCCATCGGGCAGGAGGGGGTCGATCTCGTAGTATTCCCGCAGCTTGTCCAGGAAGGCGTCGGCGCTAGGGTAGCTGACCCCCTGGCCCTCCTGGGCGGCGGTGCGGATGGCGTCGGCCTCCTCCCGGGCGGGGAGGGTGTCCGTCCACTTCAGGCTCTCGGCCAGGGCGTAGAGGTTGCTGATGGCGCCGGAGGAGGCGGTGTCAAAGGTAAAGACAAAGGGAGTCTCCGCCGAGATGGGCAGGGTGTCGGCCCAGGTCACCCCCTGGGTCCGGCAGATGTCCAGGAGCTTGGTGAGGGTGGTGTTCACGTCCTCCATGAAGGAGGTGTCCAGGCTCACGTTGTAGCTTTCCCGGTTGGTGACCAGCACCCGGCCGTAGCGGTCCAGGATCTCACCCCGGGCGGCCTCCACGGTTTCGGTCTTGGCGATCTTCCGCCGGGACTGGGCCAGGTAGTCGGCGCCGTGGACGTACTGGAGGTCGTAGAGGACCCAGGCAAAGAGGAGGATGAGGATGAGAAGCACGCCCACAATGCTGCGGACCCGCCAATGAAATTGCTTGCCGTCCATGAAGGCTCCTTTCTTGTATGGATGGGGGGTGCGGTCAGAGGCGAAGAGTTTTGATGATGCGCCGGCGGACCCAGTAGAACCAGGGGTACAGCAGGCACACGAAGCACAGGGACCAGAGGAGCTCGGGCACGGCCACCCGCAGCAGGGAGTAGAGGTCGGCCAGGCCGGTGAAGAGGCCGAAGGCCAGGTGGCAGAGCTCCAGCAGGCTCAATCCGGCGGCGCAGCAGAGGAGGCAGCCGCCGAAGTTCCGGCGCAGCACATACTGGGAGGCGGCGCCGGCGCCCCAGCCCAGCAGGCACAGCCCCAGGGTCATGCCGCCCCAGGCGCCGTAGTAGACGGCGTCGCAGAGGACACCCACGGCCAGGCCGAAGCCGGCGCCCCCCACGGTGCCCTCCAGCACCGCCACAGTGATGGCGGCCACGGGCAGCAGCCGGGGGCTCACCCCCAGGACGGTAAAGCGGTTGAGGACAAAGACGTCCAGCCACCACACCGGCAGCAGGGAGAGGGCATAGAAGAGCCATTTTAAGATGAAATCCTGTCGGGTCAAAGGGGACACTCCTTGTGCTCAGATCATTCCACGATGTCGAAGGACTTGATGATAAAGACCTGGAGCAGGCTGTCCAGATCGGCAGAGGGCTGGATGACGGCGTACCGGGAGACGCCGGAGGCATCGGTGTGGATGGACTCGATGGAACCCACCACCAGGTCGGAGGGGTAGTTGCCCCCCATGCTGGAGGTGAGCACCAGGTCGCCGGTGATGAGCTCGGTGTTCTCGGGCAGGTAGGTGAGCTTCAGCTTGCCCTCGGCCATGAGGGCAAAGTCGCCCTCCAGGATGGCGATGGACTCGGTGCGGGAGAGGAAGGCGCCCATCTCCAGGTTGGCGTCCACCACCGTGAGCATGGCGGACCAGTTGGTGCCCACCTCGTCGATGATGCCCACCAGGTTGCCGGCGGCGTCCACCACGCAGTTGCCCGCCGCCACCCCCTGGCTGGAGCCCTTGTTCAGGGTGAGGGTGGAGGACCAGTTGGTGCTGCTCCGGGCGGTCACCGTGGCCGACTCAAACTCCAACTCCCGGCGCTTCTGCCGCAGGCCCAGCAGCTCCCGGAGCCGCTCGTTCTCCTTGCTGTCGGCCTCGCCCTCCCGGGCATCCTCCTCCAGCTCGGCGATCTCGGCCTTGAGCCGCTCGTTTTCCGCCTGGAGCTCATCGTAGCGGAAGGAGTAGTTGTACACACCCTCCGCCCAGCCGGCCAGGGAGGAGATGCCGTTGCGGACGGGGGTGGTCACCACCCCCAGCACGTTGCCCAGGGGGTTGGGCACCCCCTGAAGGGCATAAGAGGCCACCGCCGTGATGGCACAGAGCAGCACGGCGATGACCAGAATGAGCCATCCGTTGTTGCGGAAAAAGTCCTTCAAGGCATTTCCTCCCCGGTCCCGCCGGCCAGGGGGTCCAGGCCAAAGCGGGTGAGCATCCTGCCCACGCGGCACAGGGGCAGGCCCATGACGTTGAAGTAGTCCCCCTCCAGGCGTTCGGCCAGCAGGGCGCCCAGGCCCTGGATGCCGTAGGCGCCCGCCTTGTCCATGGGCTCGCCGCTCTGGACATAGGCCTCGATCTCGGCGGCGGTGAGGGGGCGGAAGGTAACGGCGGTGACCTCATGCTCGGTGAGGATATTCTCCCCCCGGGCCAGGGTGACGCCGGTGTAGACCTGGTGGGTGCGACCGGAGAGGGCGGTGAGCATGCTCACGGCCTCCTCCCTGCTGTGGGGCTTGCCCAGGATGGCCCCATCCAGGGCCACCACCGTGTCGGCGGAGAGGATGAGGTCCCCCTCCCCCGCCTGGGCCCGAGCCGCCTCCCCCTTCCGCCGGGAGAGGAGCTCCACCGCCGCGCCGGGGTCGATGCCGTCGGGCAGGGACTCGTCGGCGTCAGTGGGGCGGACCACAAAGTCGCGGATGCCGATCTGTTCCAGAAGCTGGCGCCGCCGGGGAGACCCGGAGGCCAGAATGAATTCCATAGGGATGAGCTCCTTTCGATGTGCGCGGACGTTGGCGGATGCCGTTCGCCTGCTGACCTTCCCCCTTTGAGGGGGAAGGTGGCCCGCAGGGCCGGATGAGGGTGGGCATCGAATGTGGTTTGGCGCACCGGGGTCGTCGCGCCCCACAAGGGAAGCGGTCAGAAAGACGGCCTTATAGCCCAGTCGAGCCGAAGCCGCCGCTCCCACGCTCGGTCTCGTCCAGGTCGGCCACGGGCACGGGGTTCACCTGGACCACGGGGACCACCGCCAGCTGGGCGATGCGGTCGGCGGGGGAAATGGTGTAGGGGGTGCGGGAGAGGTTGGTGAGCCCGACCTTGATCTCGCCCCGGTAGTCGCTGTCGATAACCCCCACCCCGTTGGAGAGGGCGATGCCGTGTTTGACGCCCAGGCCGGAGCGGGCAAAGACCAGGGCCACATAGGTCGCCGAGGGGAGGGCGATGGCGATGCCGGTGGGGATGCTCACCAGCTCGCCGGGGGCGATGGTGACGGGCTCGTCCAGGCAGGCGTGCAGGTCCATGGCGGCGGCGCCGGCACTGGCGTAGAAGGGATAGGGGATCTCCCCGCCGATCTTGGGGGAGACAGCCTTGATGGGTAAATCCATAAATACCTCCAGGGAAAGGGGGTCACTCCACGTCGCGGTAGTAGAGCCCCCGGGTGATGTCGTCCAGGGCGGGGCGCTCCTGGCCCAGGTACTGCCGGGCCACGTGGAGGCACTCCTGAGCGCTCTCGGTGGTGAAGCTCAGGCGGGCGGCCCAGGCCCCCACCCGGCGGTAATCATTGGCCTTGTCGGCCAGATAGAGCCGCTTGGCGTTGAAGATCTCGCTGCGGCAGCCGGGGGCACGGAGCACCGGGAACCGCTCTCCCTTCCGGTCCACCAGCAGGCGGTTTTGGCCCTCACAGGACCGCTTGCAGCCGCCGTCCCGGTTTTTGAGGATGCAGTTTTCGGTGATCATCAGGGGCAGCCGGCCGTAGACCACCACCTCCAGGTCGATGAGCTTGGAGAGGTCCCGGATCTGGGCCAGCTTGAGCTCGAAGGAGGCGGTGCAGGAGGCAAAGCCCAGGCGCTTAAGCTCCTTGATGGCCTGGGAGTTGAAAACGGGCAGACCGAAGTCCCCACGGAGGGTAAATCCGTGGTCACGGGCGGGGGCGATGAGGTCCAGGGTGCCCACCAGGGCGTCGGTGACCCCCAGGCCCCGGGCGGCCTCCAGCTGCTTGTCCAGCTCCTCCCGCTCCCGGTCCCAGCAGACCCGGGGCAGGGTCACCCCCACCCGGACCCCGGCGGACAGGGCGGTCTGGGCGGCCTCGGGGTGGGCGGCAAGCTCCTCCGCCGGGAGATAGACCAGGGCGGGCTTTATGTCGCACAGCGCCGGGGTGAGCTGTCCGGCGGAGCGGAGGGACAGGGTGAGGAGGGGGGGCTCTTTGCGGTTCTCGTACCGGACTCCGGCGTGGAAGGGCCCCACGTTGGGGGCGGCGGGGGCGGCCCCCCGCTGGCGGGTGAGCGCCTCCAGCACCTGGCGGCGCAGGGCGTTAAGGGCGGCCACCGGCACGGAGAGGTCGGGCTCCACCAGGGCCCGGACCTTGGCGCAGCGGTAGGGGGTGCCGCCGGTGCGGGCGAGCTGCTTCTCCACCGCCTCGGGGGTGAGGGGCTTGGTGCGGGCGGCCTCGGGGACGGGGCCGGAGGCGGTGACCACCCGGCCGTCCACGTCCTGGACCCCCACCTGGACCGGCTCACCGGGGCGGACCATGGCGTAGAGGATCACGTCCACCCGCTGGAGCTCGCCGCTCTGGTACTGGCTCCGGGCCTGGGCAAAGAGCTCCCGGGGCTCCGGGGTCTCCTCCCGGACGCCGAACATGGCGGGGCCCTTCTTGTCCTGATAATAGCCGTCGGTAAAGCCCTGGCGGGAGAAGGCGGCCTCCAGGTCCCGGAGCTCCTGGTCGGTGGGCTCCCTATCCTCCTTGATGGCCCGGGCGTAGACCCCGGTGACCACCGAGACGTACTCCGGCCGCTTCATGCGGCCCTCGATCTTCAGGCACTTGACCCCCAGCTTCTTGAGGTCCTGGATGTAGCCGGCCAGGGACATGTCCTTGAGGGAGAGGGGGTTGCCGTCGGCCTTCTTGCCCCAGCCGTACTTGAGGCGGCAGGGCTGGGCGCACAGGCCCCGGTTGCCCGACCGGCCCCCGATGACGGAGGAGAAGTAGCACTGACCGGAGTAGCACATGCACAGGGCCCCGTGGACGAAGGTCTCGATCTCGATGGGGGAGTTGAGGCAGATGTGCTCGATGGCGTCCCGGGAGAGCTCCCGGGAGAGGACCACCCGGGACATGCCCAGCTCGGCGCAGCGGCGCACGCCGTCCAGGGAGTGGACGGTGAGCTGGGTGGAGCCGTGGACGGCCAGGCCGGGGGCGGCCTGGCGGAGCATCCGCAGCATGCCCAGGTCCTGGATGAGAACGGCGTCCACCCCCACCTCGGCGGCCTGGGCGGCCACCTGGGCGGCGGCGGGGAGTTCCCGGTCGGTGACCAGGGTGTTGAGGGTCAGATAGACCTTGGCGCCCCGGACGTGGCAGTAAGAAACCGCCGAGGCCAGCTCCTCCAGGGAGAAGTTTTTGGCGTTGCGGCGGGCGTTGAAGTCCCCGTAGCCCAGGTAGACGGCGTCGGCGCCGGCCTGGATGGCGGCGGTGACGGCTTCTAAGGACCCGGCGGGGGCGAGCAGTTCCAGCATGGCAAAAGTCCTCCAAGGGAAAAATGAGGTGGGTACGTCACCGCCGCGACCGGCGTGAGCCGGCCCGGCGCAGTGCGCCGCACAAGCGTTTTGGGCCTGGCCCAAAACCTTGCCGCAGGGGCAATTCACTTGCCCCGAGAATGTGAAGTGAGAAGGGGTGCCCCGCGGGAGCGGTCAGCTCCCGTGGGGGGTGACGATCCGGCGCGCCCTATAAAACCTTCCCCCTCCCAGGGGGAAGGTGGCATTTGCGGAGCAAATGACGGATGAGGGTGGGCTGGTAAAATGGATTTCACTTTCCGTTCTATCCAACGCCCCCTCATCCGCCCCTGCGGGGCACCTTCCCCCCATTGGGGGGAAGGTTATGTTATTTGGGCAAATGCCAATCAACATACGTTTTTGGAGAAAGGAGACGATCTCAAAACCCGTTTCGCTTCCCTGCTGGAAAAAGAACGGTTTTTGGAATCCAAAGAAAAAGGGGCTCCCGTGGGGGTTGAGTGGTCCCAAATAGGAATCCGGCGGCCCGTCTTTACGCCCCCGTTGCGGTCCAGCCCCGTCCACGGTAGACTACCTGGTTGGAACAGGGGCAAGCTGTGGTCCTATCCGACATTTTTTCGCCGCCTGCGTGGGTGGGAGTTGAAACGTGGGGGTGCGTCAGTTGCGGCGTGGGTGCGGTTTGCAGCGTGGGGCGCGGCTCCGTCTCTATTCCCTATTCACACTTCCCTCTTCCTTTTATTTGTGGGGCGCGACGACCTCGGCGCGCCAAATCACGCCGCAGGGTGGGCGTAGGGGCGGATATCATCCGCCCGCGGTCCCCGTTTATTTCTTGTTCTGGAGCTTGAAGATCTCCCGCTTGGCCTCGGAGAGCTCCATTTTCAGCTTGGTTGCCTCCTCCAGGTACTCCTTGAGCTGGCGGCGCAGGTTCTCGGAGGCCTCCACCTCCTTGAAGTATTCGTCGGCGATGTTGAGGGCGCCCAGGATGGCGCCGTCTACCAGGGAGACCTTGGACTCGTCCAAAACCTCCTGGACCTTGGCGTCCACGTGGGACGCCACCTTTTCCATATAGGCCGCGTCCTCGGCGGCCACCAGAGTATAGCTCTGACCGGCGATATTGACTGTGATCTTGTTTTTCACGACGGGCCCTCCCTATCTGTTTTTTCAGGCGTGTTCCGGTGGGGAAAGTCCCATAGACCGGAGCGAACATGCTTGGAGAATATTATACCATAACTCCCCCCGCCGGGACAAGGGGCGGTGGGCCTTTCCAACCTGGGCCGCAGGAGGGAAAGTGGCAGAAATTTGTCTTTTCTTCCGACGGATTTTGAGATAAAATAGTTCCTACAGCTTCTACGCAAATGACGAAAGGAGGAGATGGATATGGCCGCAGGGGTGCTGCTCCCGGGGGGCGTGCTCTCCATGACGTCTTCGGCGGCGGAGCGGCTGGTCCGGTCCGGCAGCGGGGACGCCGCCCTGCTCTATCTCCAGCTCCTCCGCCAGGGTGGACAGTTTGACGCCGAGGGGGTGCGGAAGGCTCTGGGCTGGTCGGCGGACCGGATTTCCACCACCTACACCCAGCTGGCCGACCTGGGACTGGCCCGGAAGGACGCCGACCTCTCCCCCGCCCCGGCCCCGCCGGAGCCGGACAGCCCGCCGGACTACACCTCCGCCGATATCGCCCGGGAGATGGAGGGCCCCGGCGCCTTCCCCCACCTGGTCCGGGAGCTGGAGCGACGGCTGGGGAAGGTCCTCTCCGCCTCAGATCTGAAGATGCTCTACACCATGTTCGACTACCTGGCCCTGCCGGCGGAGGTCATCCTGCTGCTCACCACCTGGTGCATCGAGGAGACCGAGCGGAAGTACGGCCCCGGCCGGAAGCCCCGGATGTCCCAGCTCAAGAAGGAGGCCTTCGTGTGGCGGCGGCTGGGGGTGGACACCCCCGAGACCGCCGACGCCCACGTCCGGGCCCTCTCCGCCCTCCGGAGCCGGGAGGCCCGGTTGCTGCCCCTGCTGGGCATCTCCGGCCGGGTGCCGGTGGAGGGGGAGCGCAAGTACATCAACGCCTGGATCGAGATGGGCTTCGACGACGAGGCCATCGCCCTGGCCTACGAGAAGACCGTCCTCAAGAAGGGCTCTCTCAACTGGCCGTACATGAACTCCATTCTGCGAAATTGGCACCAGAAGGGCCTCCACACCCGGCAGCAGGTGGAGGCCGGGGATTCGGCCTGGCCCAAGGACCGGCCGGCCAAGGCGCCGGCGGCCCAGGGTCCCGGCGCCCAGCCCACCGGCAAGGCGGTGGAGCGGCTCAAGGAGGACATGGACTGGATGGACCGCTTCCTGGAGCAGACCGGGGGAAAGGAGTAAGCCATGTCATACAGCCCCAACGTACTGCGCCGGGCCCAGGCCCGGCTGTCCCAGCGGCGGGAGGAGCGGCAGGCCCGGCAGGAGGCCCTGCGGCGGCAGGTGTACGCCCAGCTGCCCCGGGTGGCCGAGATCGACCGGCTGCTGCGCCGCACCATGGCCCAGGTCATCGCCGCCGCCCTCCGGGAGGGGGGCGACCCCACCGCCCAGGTGGCGGACATCCGGCAGAAGAACCAGGCCCTCCAGCGGGAGCGTGCCGAGCTCCTCACCGGCCACGGCTTTCCCGCCGACGCCCTGGACGACAAGCCCCTGTGCGCCAAGTGCGGGGACTCGGGCTGGGTGGGCTCGGACATGTGCGATTGCCTGAAGGTGCTGTGCACCCAGAAGCAGATCCAGGAGCTCTCCCAGCTCCTGGACCTGGGAGAGCAGTCCTTTGACACCTTCGATCTGGGCTTTTACTCCCCGGAGGTGTGGCCGGCCTGGGGCCGGTCGCCCCGGGAGAACATGGAGAAGGTGTTGAAGATCTGCCGGGATTATGCCCAGAATTTCGGCCGTTACTACTTCAACAACCTCTTTCTCAGCGGCAGCACCGGCCTGGGCAAGACCTTCCTCTCGGCCTGCATCGCCCGGACGGTGTCGGAGAACGGCTTTTCGGTGGTCTACGACACGGCGGGCGAGGTCTTTGCCCGGTTTGAGACCCAGAAGTTCTCCCGGGACGAGGAGGACGCCCGGGAGGCCCGGGACGACACCCGGCGGTATTTGAAGTGCGACTTGCTGATCCTGGACGACCTGGGCAGCGAGATGACCACCCCCTTCGTCCAGTCGGCCCTCTACCAGCTGGTGAACAGCCGGCTGACGGCGGAGAAGCGGACGGTCATCAGCTCCAACCTGACCATGGATGACGTGCGGGGGCGGTACAGCCCCCAGATCGCCTCCCGGCTGGAGGGTGAGTACCGGGTCCTCCCCTTTTTCGGCGAGGATATCCGCCTTCAGCGGAAGGGACGCATGTGAAAAAGCGAAACCACAGGGCCACCGCAATTTGTCATGTTTCCCGGGAATAAGGCCAGCGGACATGGAGCAAAGGGAGGGACGGCTATGGAGAGTGGGAAACGAATCGCGCTGGCGAGGCTGACAGTAAGCCAATACGATGCCATATTAAATCATTGCGATTCTATTATTTTTGTCACCGATGGAGCAGGACAAATTATATATGCTAATGATGCGGCGGAACGTGGACTAAACTGCTCATTTGAGAAAATGAAGCGGATGGACATCTACCAGTTTCGGAAAGAGGGGTATACCAGCAAATCTTCCAGCGAAGAGGCGATCCGCACCAGAAAAAAGGCCCTTGTAGTCTATAAGAATAATTCAGGTGAGGAAATCGCCGCGACTTCTATTCCTGTGTTTGACGCAAAAGGGAATATTACCATGGTGGTGACGCGCAGCAACGAGATGGAATATATTCTCGAGTGGCAGAAGGCGGTGGATCATTATCGTGTTCTGTATGAGCGGGCGCTGATGCATGAGAATTCGCAGGCGGTAAAAATTATTGCGGAAAGTCCCCAAATGAAAAAAATCTTGTCTATTCTCCAAAAATATGCGCAAACCGATGCAACAATACTGCTCACAGGTGAATCTGGGACAGGAAAAGAAGTTTTGGCAAACTATATTAAACAAAAGAGCAATAGGTGTGGAGAAACATTCCTGTCCATAAACTGTGCCGCTATTCCCAATGATCTGATTGAATCAGAGCTATTCGGATACGATCGAGGTGCATTTACAGGTGCAAACAAAGAGGGCAAGCCCGGTATATTTGAGCTTGCCGACGGCGGCAGTATCTTTCTGGACGAAGTGGGAGAGTTGCCGTTGCTTGCACAGTCTAAGCTGCTGCGTGTATTGGAAAGTGGAGAGTTCATGCGGGTAGGGGCGAAGAAGGTACAGAAAACAGATGTCCGCATTGTTGCAGCAACCAATCGCAATCTGCAGGAGATGGTCGAAAAAAAGCAGTTTCGTGAGGATTTGTATTATCGGCTTTGTGTGATCCCAGTGAAAATTCCGCCGCTCAGGGAGCGGGTGATGGATATCGAACCTCTGGCGTTACAGTTTTTGGATTCCTTTAATCGCAAGTATCGCGCAGAACGAATGATTCCGCCGGGGATGATGGAGCATCTGCTGGCATATCAATGGCCGGGAAATATCAGAGAGCTGCGCAATATGATGGAAAACTACGTCATAACAGGAGAAGAACCAAATTGGGTGGAAAAAAGCCTGGCTACAAGCACGAAGAATAACCCGCCTGCTCAGGAATTGGAGGCGGAGGGGAGCTGCACGCCACTAAAGGAAATTATGGAGCGTGCGGAGAAAACACATATTAAAGCAACACTAAAGGCATGTCATGGAGATGTCAACGAAGCTGCCCGGCGGCTGGGCATTCATAGAAGCGTGCTTTATAAAAAAATAAATAAGTATCAGTTACGGCTGCGTATTGGGATGGACTAGACAGAAAAAATCAGGGGCACAGCAAATCAAGTAGGCAGTTGCAACAAAGAATATGCGTGGCCTATAACAGCGGCGGCGAAGAATTGTGCATGGTGCAATTCTTCGCCGCATTTTATTTTAAAAAGGGTACATTTCATTTCGGGGTGGCATAGGTGGTGCCGTATTAAAAATGGTAGGAACATCTGCACGTCAAATGAATCTTAAAATAAAGAAAAATTCTCAATATAAAGACAAATATTCTTTCAAATGAGAATTGTAAAGTGAAAATACACAAAAAAACGCTTAAATATTATAAATTGTATCAAAATATAACAATGTGAAATTTGGCACACTTGTTGCTTAAGTTAAATCCAGAGGAAGAGCCACACAACTCTCGACAGGATCACTCAATTTTGAAAGGCAGGTATTTATTATGTCTAATCTAAGCAACAAGCGCATCATTACTGTAGCTACAACTGGAGCATGGCCCACCAAGAAGAACAATCCCAATCTGCCGCTCCAACCGCCGGAGATCGTGGAGGAAGTCTATCAGTGCTGGAAGGCGGGTGCCGCGATCGCGCATATTCATGTCCGCGATGAGGCGGGCAACGACTCCATGAAGGTAGAGACCTTCAAGAAGGTCATTGATCTGCTCCATGACAACCACCCCGACTGTGACATTATTCTAAACTTGACCGCCGCCGGCGGCATTGCTAACTCTGAGGACGACCGGATGGCACCCTTTAAGACGCTGAAGCCGGAAATGGCCAGCTTCGACTGTGGTACCATGAACTGGATGCATATGGGTGTGTTCAACAACAATCCCCCCTTCCTGGAGAAGATGGGGCTCGCCATGCAGGAGGTAGGTGTAAAGCCGGAGATCGAGGTTTTTGACACCGGTATGATTTACGATGCGGCATACTACCTGAAAAAGGGAATTCTCAAGGCCCCCTTACACTTCCAGTTCTGCATGGGCTGTGCAGGCGGAATTTCGGCCACTGCTGAGAATCTGCTGTTTATGAAGCGTACGATGGAAGAGGTGGCGCCTGGTTCTACCTGGAGTGCCTTTGGCGTAGGAAAAGGTTCTATGGAGATCATGTACACTGCCATTGCCGCCGGCGGCAATATTCGCGTGGGCATGGAGGACAACGTAGTGTACAAGGCGGGTGTTCTGGCTGAGAGCAACAAACAGCTGATCGAGCGGGCTCGTCGGGTGGTGGAGGAGTACGGCTGCGAGGTGGCCACCCCTGCCGAGGCACGTCAGCTCCTGGGGCTGGTCTGAGTTCGGAAAAGAGAATTGCTAAATATGTGAGGAGGGGTTTCAGTGTCATTTGCTCTGGGGTTAGGCGGTATTATCGTTGCCCTGGTCTTTCTGACTGTTGCGGTCTATAAGGGCTGGAGCATTCTTTACAGCAGCATTATCACAGTCATTATCATCGCCGTTACAAACGGATTAAACCTCTATGAGGCGTTATCGGTCAACTATGTCAGCAGCTTTACCTCCTATGCCGCCTCCTATTTCATCCTGTTTTGTGAAGGGGCTATGCTGGGCAAGCTGTATGATGTCAGCGGTGCCGCCTGGAAAATCGGCAAAACGGTTGTGGAAAGGTGCGGCACCAAATTTGCCTTGGTAGGCTATATCGCCGTGGCCGCCATTCTGGAGTACGGCGGCATTTCCACCTTCGTCATCTGCTTTGTGTTGCTGCCCCTGGCTAAGCCCATCTTCAAGGAGACTGGTACCCCCTGGTACATGTGGCCGGCCATCACCATTGTCCCCATTATCGGGCCCGAGCTCATGACACCCGGAGGTCTGCAGACTCACAACATTATTCCCACTCAGATTCTGGGCACCGAGCTTACCGCCGCGCCGGTGATGGGCACAGTATTTACAGTCCTCTACTTTGCAGTGTGTGGCATATATATCGTATTTGAGCTGAAACGGGCAAAAAACGTAGAATGGAAACGCAATTCTCTGCCGCCGGTCGATCCGTCTG
This sequence comes from uncultured Intestinimonas sp., assembly GCF_944387245.1. Classification (GTDB taxonomy): domain Bacteria; phylum Bacillota; class Clostridia; order Oscillospirales; family Oscillospiraceae; genus Intestinimonas. The sequence continues at coordinate 29,755 of NZ_CALXEE010000002.1, forward strand.
ATGCCGGTGCCGAGCGGGACAACCCACCCAATATCATAGCTTCTATCATTCCGATTCTTGTGGGCGTTCTGCTGATAAATGTTGCAAAGCTTCAGCCTATCTATGGTTTGGGCATCAGCGCCATCCTGGGAATCATTCTCTTCTATCGCAATATTCCAAAGGGCAGTATGGTGCCTACCCTGAATGAGGGCTTTGCAAACGGTGTCATGCCCCTCATTATGGTCACCGCTGTGGTGGGCATTGCCCAAGTGGTGGCTCAGACCGATGCCTTTGTAGTGGTGCGGGATGAGTTGCTTACCTTCAGCAGCACCTCCAAAGTCGCCACCGCTCTCTCCGTCGTGGGCATTACCAACGTGATGGCCCTTATCTGTGGCTCGGCCTCCGGCGCAATCGCGATGACTCTGGACATGTTCAGTGATGCTTGGCTGGCTGCCGGCCTGGACCCGGAGTGGATCCACCGCATTGTTACGACGGCCTCCGGCGGCTTTGATACGGTACCCTGGAACTCTTTTGTGGTGCTTATGCTGACCATGAGCAAACTGGATCACAAGAGATCCTACATGCCCGTCTTCTGGGTCTCCCTGGTGGCTCCAATCCTGATTTCCTTGCTGGGAGTATTCTTTATCTGATCCCCCAATGAGAACTTGTTTAATAAAGGAGGAATATAATGATGATTCACACTATTACTGTTGTAGGCGCTGGCACGATGGGCCACGGCATTGCCCATACCTTTTCCAGACATGGATATCAAGTCCATCTGTATGAGCCCTTTGAGGCCGTGCGCACGGCTGCCCCGGATAAAATCCGCACTGAGCTCCAGTTTATGGTGGATGAGGGATACATCACCCCGGCCGATCTGGAGACCGGCATAAATAATATTACCATGTTCGATGATCTGGAGGCTGCCGCCAAGGATGCCGACTATGTCATTGAGGCCTGTCCGGAAAAGTTGGAACTTAAACAGGAGCTCTTTGCTCAGCTGGACAAAATTTGTAAGCCAACCACCATTTTTGCCACCAATACCTCCAGCCTGAAACTTTTCGAGATGATTGCCCAATTACCCGAGGAGCGCAAAAAACGTTGCATGGTGAGCCACTGGTATAACCCTGCCTACCTGATCCCCATTGCTGAACTCTCCAAGTTCGGAAACATGGATGAGGAGACCTTTCAGGAGGTCTATGACCTCTATGTTGCCTGCGAAAAGCAACCTGTCCGGGTGCTTAAGGATATTGCTGGGATGGTAGCCAATCGCATTCTCCATGCCCAGGCCCGGGAGTGCTTCTATCTGGCCGAGATCGGTGCCGCATCCCCGGAGGATATCGACAAGGCCCTGAAATATGGACCCTGCTTCCGCAATGCTACCACTGGCATGTTGGAGGTGGCTGATATGGGAGGACTAGACATATGGCTGGCGACCGAGGACAACATGTTCCCGGTGCTGTGCAATGGAGATAAGGCCTGCTCCGCCATGAGAGAGTTGGTAGAGGCCGGGCACTTGGGCATTAAGACAGGACAGGGCTTCTTTTCCTATCCCGAGGAGAAACGTACCCGGACTCAGATGGAGTTTTACAAGCGCCTTATCGTCCAGCTCAAGGCCAGCAAAGCCTACGGCTGACCGCGAAAAGAAAAGAAGACAGCCCTGCCGGCTTTCCGGCAGGGCTGCTTAGCTTGGCCTGTTCCGTTAACTAACGGGGGTCACCTGAGCTGTGCTCAGGTGACCCCCGTTATCAGCGTTAATTGAGGTAGGCGGAAGGGTTGACGGCGGTGCCGTTGATGCGGATCTCGAAGTGGCAGTGGCTGCCGGTGGAGCGACCGGTGGAGCCGGCCTTGGCGATGACCTGGCCCTGATAGACCTTGTCGCCGGCGGAGACCAGCAGGCTGGAGTTGTGGCCGTAGTAGGTCTGCTCGCCGTTGCCGTGGTCGATGATGACCAGGTAGCCATAGCTGCCCTTGTAGCCGGCGAAGGTGACGGTGCCGCCGTCGGAGGCCTTCACGCTGGTGCCGTAGGGGACGGCGATGTCCAGGCCGGAGTGGTAGCTGTAGGAGCCGAAGATATACCGGTAGCCGAACCGGGAGGTGATGGAGCCGTACACCGGCCAGATATAGTTGCCGGTGGGGTACCAGGTGGGACGCTCCTTGGTGCCCACGGCGATGACCTTCTCGGTGGCCTCACGGACGGTGGTGGAGGAGGTGATATTCCGCTCCCGCTCTACGCCATTGACGTAGGTCACGTCGGCGGTGATGAGGGCCTCGCCGGGGACGCCCTCGTCCAGGACCTTGGAGTCGCCCTGGTACATGCTGTCGTCCTCCACCTCGCGGACGGGACACTCAATGGCCTCGGTGTAGGTGAGGGAGTCCACCGTCTCCACGCCCAGGAAGGGGATCTCCTCCTTGATGTTGAGGATCTGACCGATATAGAGCTTGTTGATGTCCACGTCGGGGTTGAGGGCCTCCATCTCGGCCATGGTCATGTCGTTGTCGAAGGCCAGGGCCATGAAGGTGTCGCCCTTCTGGACCTCATAGGTGGTCTGGCCGTTGGTGTTGGCGGTGAGGGCGGCCATCATGTCGGTCACGTCCTGCTCCACGTCGGAGGGGACGTACTCCCGGGTGATGTGGACGTTCTTGGTGTAGTTCACAGAAATGGTGTTATCGTTGACATAGGGGGCGGCCAGGTCCTCCAGCAGCTGGTCCAGGGCGGCCCGGTCCTCGGCGGCGCCCACCAGCTGGCCGTCCACGGTGAGGACGTAGCTCTTCATGACCTCGCCGATCTGATCGAAGAGATAGGTCTCCAGCTCGGCGGAAGGGGTGAGCTCATCCTGCTCCACCAGGGCCGAGGCGTAGGTCACGGTGTGGTCCAGGGTGTAGTCATAGCCCAGGATCTCACTGGCCCGCTCCGCCACCCGGGCCTCGGCCTGCTCAAAGACGGCCTGGTCCCGGACCACGCCCACGTCGGTACCGTCCACGGTGACTACATAGGCGGGGGTGTACATGGTGCCCACCACGGCCGCCACGCCGATGACGGCGCTGATGGCCAGGAAGGGCAGCGGCGCCATCTTGGGCTTGCCGGCGATGGCCGACCAGGCCCGGTGATAGACCCGGGTGCCCTGCCGGTGGAGCACCTGGCTCCTGGCGCCGGCGGCGTCCATGAATTTGGAAAACCGCTCCTTCAGGCGCTCGGCCCTCTCTTCCCCGGCGGGGACGGAGCCTTTGCGCTGCCGACGGCGCGGCAGTTCTCGCTGTGGTGAATGCAGGATTTCATCCATGCAGGTGATGCCTCCCTTGCACGATCTACAGAAATTCCGACTGGAATAGTCGGACAAAAATGACAAACCGATCATAAATAATTACAAAAGGTTACAAAGAAATGATACACGCTTTCCCCCCCACCGTCAAGTCCTTTTTGGTCGAAGTGGGTCGGGTGGCACAGCACTTTTTAAACAAGAAAAAGTGAATATATCATTGGTTTACAATGTTATTTGGCATGTTTTGTCGATGTGGGACCTGAAATGGGGGGCTTGTTCCCCCGGCGCCGAGGGAAAATTTCGTGATTTTGCCGTAACAATTCTGTAACATAACGAGAAAGATCGCCCGCCTTAACTTCCAGAAAATAACTAAAAAGGCACTCTCGCCCTTCGGCTTCCACCGGTGGGCGGGAGTGCGCAGAATGTCAGGAGACGTTGTTTGACTAAAAATGGTGGAGGTGCCGGCTTTGTCAGCCCACGGCAGGGGTCATGAGGCGCTGAAGGATGACGGCCAGCTGGGCCCGGGTGGCGGCGCCGGCGGGCTCCAGGTTGCCCTCGTCGGTACCGGTGATGAATCCGGCGCCCACGGCGTGGGCCATGCCCTCCTTGGCCCAGGTGTGGACGCTGTCCACATCGTTATAGATGTCCAGGACGCCGTTGGCCAGCTCCTGACCGGCGTACTGGCTGTACCGGTAGAGGAAGACGGACAGCTGTTCCCGGGTGACGATGCTGCCGCCGCCGAAGGTGCCGTCACCCAGGCCGCTGGCCACGCCTGTCTCCTGGGCCCAGGCCACGGCGTCGGCGTAGTAGTACCAGTCCTCCACGTCGGGGAAGGTGCTGGGGGCGCTGGGGGCGGGGCTGCCGGAAAGCCGCCAGAGGACGGCCATCACCATGCCCCGGGTCACCTGCTCGTCGGGGGAGAAGGTGGCGGCGGTGGTGCCGTTCATGATGCCGGCGGCAGAGACCTCGTTCACCGCCTGGGCGTACCAGGCGTCGGAGGCCACATCGGTAAAAGCGGCGGCGGAGGCGGGCAGGGCGGTGCCGACGGCCAGACCCAGGGCCAGAAGCCACGCGCAGATCGTTCGTTTCATCCTTGGAGTCACCTGCTTTTCTCTGTCCCGCCGGTGAGAGGGGCGGGCATCGTATTTGAGCAGGGTACATTTTATCCTACTTTTGTTTCTAAACTGTGAACAAGGGCGAAAAAAAGAAAAAGGACCCCGGTCAGATGGCCAGGGCCCAGTTGAGGAGGAGGAGAAGGCCGAAGCCCGGGGCGCCCAGGAGGGCCATGACCAGGGCGTTGGCCAGGTTGACCCCCAGGGAGCAGCCCAGGAGGGCGCCCAGGGGGCTGAAGGCGGCCAGGGCGCCCAGGGAGACCAGGGTGCGCAGGCACAGGCCGCCCAGGCAGCGGATGGGCTCCCGCAGGAGGAGCAGGGCGCCCACCGCCGTGAGGCCCACCAGCAGCCAAGGCAGGGTGTCACCCAGCATGGCCATCCTCGGTCACCTGCCCTTCCAGGCCCTTGACCCGGCGCAGCAGGTAGGCGTACCGGGCCTGGAGGGAATTGATCTCAAAGACGTAGGACTCGATGAGGTCGGGGTCGTCGGTGCCGTTGAAGCCGGCGTAGGCCTGGTTGATGAGGACGCGGGTGCGGTCCAGGCCCTCCTTCAGGGCCCGGAGCTCCCCCTCCCGTACGCTCTCCCCTTTGCGGCGGAAAAAAAAGACTTTTTTGCGCTGGGCCTCCACCATGGCAGCGCCTCCTTTCCGGTCGTACCTGTTTTCAGTAGACTCTATGCCTATTCTGGACAAATATGACAGGCTCTATACCAGAAAATGGTGTGTATGTTCCGTATGGGCCGGGACATACTAGACTCGGACAGGCCGAAAGGCAGTCCGCTGGACCTGGACAAAGACCTCTCCTTTTAAGCCGGTGCCGGGTGACGTCACCCTCTGGCGAAAGGCGAAAGGACGGGGCGTTTCCTCCGACGAAGGGGGAGACGGACAGCGGAATTGGACTCTGTGGTCCCTGTCCCGCAAATCCGGGCCGGTCCGGGTCGGGGCAATGTCCCCGGCCAGACGGACCGGGCACGGTAAAAAGGCCCTCCGCCGGGTAATCCGGCGGAGGGCCTTCAGCATACATTTCTATATTTATGGTAGAGCCAACCTCAATAGGCGGGGGCGGAGGTGGGGATGCCGTGGAACTCCTCCCGGGGCAGGAGCCCCTTGAAGTCCCGGTCCAGCCAGGGGTCCAGGGCGGCGCCGGTCTCCACGGCCCGGAAGAGCCGGGCGATCTGATTGGCGGCCTCGGGGACGGTGTCGGCCAGGCGGCGGGTGAGGAAATCGTTGCTCTTGGCAAACCGGCTGTGGGAGTCGGCAGTGAGAAAGACCCCCCGGAGGGCCCGCAGGGCGGGCAGGGTGCCCACCAGACGGTTCACCGGGCGGCTGAGCTTGTGGCCGGAGAGCCGGGCGAAGAGGGCGGTGTCCCGGCACATGGAGCGGTAGCCCTCCTCCACCTGCTCGGGGGAGGATTTGACATAGGCCCGGGCGGCGGCGGCAAAGACGGCGGCCTCCGGCGGGGCGGGCAGGTAGGACTTGCCCAGGGAGACCAGCCCCGCCCGCTCCATGAGGAGCCGGTCGAACTCGGCCTCCATGGCCAGATGGGTCACGGGGCCGGCGGCGGCCTGCTGGTCCACCCACTTGTGGCAGGCGTGGTCCAGGGCCAGGTGGCACAGGAAGCCGGCGGCATAGCCGGAGGCCATGGGAAGCCCCTCCTCCAGAGCGCCCCGGAGCCGCTCAAAGGCGGGCATGGCGGATTTGGCGTGCATGGTCATGCCCTCCCGGCGGACGGCGTTGGGCCGCCCCACACGGTAGAAAAAGAGAGGGTCCGGGCCCAGACAGCCCAGGTCGAAGGCGGGCCGCTCCCGCTCCAGGCGCAGGCGCAGTTCCCGGGGCAGGCGGTCCAGACACTGGGCGCCGAAGGTCAGATGGGCAAAGTAGTTGGGCATGACCGCTCTCTCCTTTTTTATAAAACGGGTATCAAGTGGTATTCTACCACCATTTCCGTCCCGGGAAAAGTGGGAAATTTGCCAAAGAAAAAAAGCGCCCGGCGAAGGTCCGCCGGACGCCGGGGCTGCAGATCCGGCCGGTCTGGAGGCATTTTTACGGCCAGAGGGGCTCATAGGCGCTGGATGTCTTGTCCAGGAAGGAAAAGTCCGCCAGAGGCTGGAGGTACTCCACACCGTCCTTGACAAAGCCTACAGAGAGGGTGAAGGGGGTGCCGGCCTGCGACTGCTCCAGATTGATGGTGGCGGCATATACGCCGGTGTCCTGTGCAGACGAAACCCTGTCGGCCTGCGCCCGTTCTGCCCCCACTCCGAGCCCGCTGAGCAGGAAGAACACCTCCAGATCCTCCGCCGGATCATACCGGGCAATGGTTACCTGAAACTCAACGGCCCGTCCCGCTTTGTTGTCATTGATTACCCAAAAGTCCCAGCCCGCCACCAGCTCCGCGGGGTCCGGTTCCTGTGCCCTGCTCTGGAGAGCGGCCACCTGTTCCTCCAGGGCGGTCACCCGATCGGCCAGGGAGAGGGTGGTCCCCGCCAGCGCCAGCAGAGCCAGGACCAGCACCGCCGCCAGAACGGTCTTCGCCCTGGGACGGTGGGCGGGCAAAGGCTCTCCCGCCGGAGGTGGACCATCCACTTGCAGCAGCTCGTTCAGGCTGAGGCCGAACAACTTGGAGAGGGCGATGAGCTTGTCGGTGTCGGGCACGGCTCTGTCGGCCTCCCATTTGCTCACCGCCTGACGGGATACCCCCAGCCTGTCCCCCAACCCCTCCTGAGAGAGGCCCAGCCTGGTCCTGTGGGCCTGGATACGCTGTCCCAATGTCATAAAGCCACCCCCCTTTCTGCCTCTATCCTACCCGATTTCTCCTCGGATGGCAAGGCGCGGCCCCTTCCATTCCGTCAACCGGCGGTTGACAGAGGGGCTATGCGGGGCGAAAAGGCCCTTTTCATAAACAAAAAGCGCCCGGCGAAAATCGCCGAGCGCTCCAGGTGTCAAAAGCCGATATGCGCTGGACGATGGAGAAAGCCTCGCAGAGTTTCGCCGTCCGCAGACGGCGAAATCAAATGAAGGCTGTTTTTTCCGGCGACTCGGGCCGCCACCCGGGCAGCATAGCTGCCCGGGCCTACGCTAAAAATGTGCCACCGGCACATTTTCTTAACGCTGCGGCGTCGGGAAAAACTCTGCTCAACCTGCAAGCGTGCGAGCGCAGCGAGTGCGACGCAGCAGGCTGTAACTCTTTCGAGTACGCACTTGTGCGTGCGAGAGGCAATCAGCCGCCCAGGTAGGCCTTTTTCACGGCCTCGTCGGCCAGCAGCTCCTTGCCGGGGCCGGTGAGGGTGATGCGGCCGGTCTCCAGCACGTAGCCCCGGTCGGCCACGGAGAGGGCCATCTGGGCGTTCTGCTCCACCAGGAGGATGGTGGTGCCCGCCTTGTGGAGGCGCTGGATGATCTCAAAAATCTGCTCCACCAGGATGGGGGCCAGGCCCATGGAGGGCTCGTCCAGCATGAGGAGCTTGGGGTTGGACATGAGGGCGCGGCCCATGGCCAGCATCTGCTGCTCGCCGCCGGAGAGGGTGCCGGCCACCTGCCGCCGCCGCTCCTTGAGCCGGGGGAACTGCTCGTACACCCGCTCCATATTGGGGGCGATGGTGGAATTGGCCTGGGTGAAGGCGCCCATCTCCAGGTTCTCCTCCACCGTCATCTGCTGAAAGACCCGGCGCCCCTCGGGCACCTGGGCCAGGCCGTGGGCCACCAGCTTGGAGGCAGGGACGTTCTGGATGGCCTTGCCCAGAAACTCGATGGAGCCGGTGCGGGAGCGCAGCAGGCCGGAGATGGTCTGGAGGGTGGTGGATTTGCCGGCGCCGTTGGCGCCGATGAGGGTGACAATCTCCCCCTCGTCCACGTAGAAGGAGATGTCCTTGACGGCGTGGATGGCGCCGTAATAGACGTTGATGTTATCCACTTGGAGCATGCTCATGGCGTCACTCCCCCTTTCCCGAACCCAGGTAGGCCTTGATGACCTCGGGGTCGTTCTGGATCTCGTCGGGCGTGCCCTTGGCGATGATCTGGCCGAAGTTGAGCACGGCGATGCCCTCGCAGATGCCCATGACCAGGCTCATGTCGTGCTCGATAAGGAGGACGGCGATCTGGAAGGTGTCCCGGATCTTAACGATGTTCTCCATGAGCTCGGCGGTCTCGGAGGGGTTCATGCCGGCGGCGGGCTCGTCCAGCAGCAGCAGGCTGGGGTTGGTGGCCAGGGCCCGGACGATCTCCAGCCGGCGCTGGGCGCCGTAGGGCAGGCTGCCCGCCTTGGCGTTGGCCAGGTCCTGCATGTCGAAGATGGAGAGGAGCTCCAACGCCCGCTCATGGGCGATCTTCTCCTCCTTCCAGTAGTTGGGGAGACGCAAAAGGCCGCTGAAAAGGCCATAGCCGATGTGGTTGTGCAGGCCGATCTTCACGTTGTCCTCCACGCTCAGGTTGGAGAAGAGGCGGATGTTCTGGAAGGTGCGGGCGATGCCCATGCGGTTGACCTGCACGGTGGTCTTGCCGGCGGTGTCGTGGCCGTCCAGCAGAATGGTGCCCCGGGTGGGCTGATAGACCTTGGTGAGCAGGTTAAAGACGGTGGTCTTGCCGGCGCCGTTGGGGCCGATGAGGCCGGCGATCTCGGTGCGGCCGATGGCCATGTTGAAGTCGTTGACGGCGGTGAGGCCGCCGAAGTCGATACCCAGGTGGCGGGCCTCCAGGATGGGGGACTTGTCCACGTCACGCTCGGGGATCTTGTTGGTGCTGGGCACCGGCACCAGCTTGGTGGGCTCTTTCTGGAACTTACTCACGGCCCTGGCCTCCTTTCGCCTTGGCATCGGCCTTGGCCATGGCCCGCTCGCGGAGCCACTCCTGGAACCGGCCCTTCAGATCCCGGAAGAAGGGACTGTTGGTGGCCAGCATGACCAGGATGAGGACGATGGCGTAGATGAGCATGCGGTAGTCATAGAAGTCGCGCAGGAGCTCGGGCAGCACGTAGAGGAGGGCGGCGGCGATGATGGAGCCCCGGATGTTGCCCAGGCCGCCCAGCACCACAAAGACCAGAATGAGGATGGAGGTGTTGAAGTCGAACTTCTTGGCGGCCAGAGAGGAGTAGTTCATGGCGTAGAGGGCGCCGGCGGCGCCGGCCAGCACGGCGGAGGTGACGAAGGCGGTGAGCTTGTACTTAGTGGCGCCGATGCCCACGCTCTCGGCGGCAATGCGGTTGTCCCGCAGGGCCATGATGGCCCGGCCGGAGCGGCTGTTCACCAGGTTGAGGACCACGGTGAGGGCGATGAGCACCAGGATAAAGCCGGCGGTGAAGGTGGAGAGCTTCACGTTGGTGGTGACGCCCATGGGCCCCTTGAGGATGGCCTTTCCGCCCTCGGCCAGATTGAGGGCCATCTCATTCTGAGTGGAGAAGTGGAGGCCGTTTTCATCCACACCGATGTAGAGGATGTTGATGATGTTCTTGATGATCTCGCCGAAGGCCAGGGTGACGATGGCCAGGTAGTCGCCCCGGAGACGGAGGACGGGGACGCCCACGATGGTGCCGGCGATACCGGCCAGGATGGCGCCGATGACCATGGCCACCAGCAGCCGGACGGGGCCGGAGGGGATGGCGGACTGGAGGGAGAGGTTGGCCACCACGCCGGAGAAGGCGCCCACGCTCATGAAGCCGGCGTGGCCTAGGCTGAGCTCGCCGGAGATGCCCACCACCAGGTTGAGGGAGATGGCCATGGTGACGTAGGCGCAGATGGGCACCAGCTGGCCCTGGAGGGAGGGGGAGAGCATGCCGCCTGCGTTGAGGAGCTGGAGCACCACGAAGGCGATGATGACCATGGCATATGTAATGGTGTTGTTGACCAGCCGCTTGCGGCCGGGAGCGATCGTTTTCATAGGGACCACCTCACACTTTCTCCCGCACGACCTTGCCGAGAAGGCCGGTGGGCTTGACCAGCAGCACCACGATGAGCACGGCAAAGACCACCGCGTCGGAGATGTTGGTGTTGAAGGCCTTGGCGAAGATCTCGATGATGCCCAGCAGGATGCCGCCCAGCATGGCCCCGGGGATGGAGCCGATGCCGCCGAAGACGGCGGCGGTGAAGGCCTTGATGCCGGGGAGGGAGCCGGTGGTGGGCATGAGGGAGGGGTAGGTGGAGCACAGCAGCACGCCGGCGATGGCGGCCAGGGCGGAGCCGATGGCGAAGGTCATGGAGATGGTGCGGTCCACGTCGATGCCCATAAGCTGGGCGGCGGCCTTATCCTCGGAGCAGGCCCGCATGGCCTTGCCCATCTTGGTGCGGCCGGTGAACCAGGTGAGGGCCAGCATGATGACCACGCAGGCCAGCACGGTGACGATGGCCACGTGGGTGATGGTGAGCTGGCCGCCGAAGAGCTTCACCGAGCCGGTGCCCACCACGGAGGTAAACACCTTGGGGTCGGACTTCCACAGCAGCAGGGCGGAGTTCTGGAGGAAGTAGCTCACACCGATGGCGGTGATGAGGACGGCCAGGGAGGGGGCCTGCCGCAGGGGCTTGTAGGCCAGGCGCTCGATGACCATGCCCAGCACGGTGCACACCACCATGGCCAGCAGCACGCCCACCAGGGGGGGCAGGCCGAACTGGCCGGTGGCGAAGAAACAGACGTAGGCGCCCACCATGATAACGTCGCCGTGGGCGAAGTTGAGCATCTTGGCGATGCCGTAGACCATGGTGTAGCCCAGGGCGATGATGGCGTAGACGCTGCCCAGGCTGATGCCGTTGATGAGGTTATTGAGGATGCTCATATCGGGTCACCTCTTTCTTTCTCTCTCGGGGAATGGCTGTATGGCAGGCACATCCGCGGCCGGCGTGGGCTGCGGATGTGCCCGCCATACAGGCGGGTAGGGCCGTGAGGCCCGAAACGGGGAAAAAGGGCTGCCGGCGCAGGCCGGCAGCCCTTTCTTCAGGGCCGTTGGAAAGGTCCTTACTGGGTGACGTAGACGCCGCCCTCGACCTTGACCACGACGGGGGCCTTGGAGACCTCGCCGCTGGTGGACCAGGTCATGCCGGTGCCGGTCAGGCCGTCCACGCTGAAGTCGGCGGAGGTGAACTGGGCGATCAGGGCCTCGCAGATGTCCTGGGCGCTCATGTCGGCGGTGATGCCGGCGGCCTGGCAGGCCTCGTAGATGGCGTACATGCAGTCGTAGCCGTCAGCGGCGAACTGGTTGGGGATGCCGCCGTAGGCCTCCTGGTACTCGGTGACGAAGGTGACGGTGCGCTCATCCTCGCCCCAGGCGTTGAAGGGGGTCATGAGCATCAGGCCCTCGGCCAGGGAGGTGTCGAAGCCCTCCAGGTCCAGGATGCCGTCCATGCCGTCGCAGCCGAAGAAGACGGGCTCAAAGCTCAGGGTCTTGGCCTGGTTCAGGATGAGAGAGGTGGGGGTGTAGTAAATGGGCAGGAACACCAGATCGGCGCCGGCGTTCTGAGCCTGGGCCAGCTGCACGGTGAAATCGGCGTTGGTGTCGTCGGGGAAGGTGGTGACAGAGACGATCTCCAGGCCGATCTCGTCAGCGGTGGCCTGGAAGGCGTTGTAGATACCGGTGGAGTAGGCGTCGCCATTGTTATAGATGACGGCTACCTTGCTGCCCAGATTGTTGTCCTTGATGTAGTTGGCGGCGGTGATACCCTGGTTGGGGTCGGTGAAGCAAATCTGGAAGACGTTGTCCTTGCCGGCGGTGACATCAGTGGAGGAGGCGGAGGGGGTCAGCTGGAAGTAGCGGGCGGCGTTGGTCTCGGCGGCCACGGCCACGCAGGGGGTGGTGGTGGTGCAGCCGTAGATGATCTGAGCGCCGTCGCCGATGAGGGCGTTGTAGGCGTTGACGGCCTTCTCGGCGTCGCCCTCGTCGTCCTGGAAGTCCAGCTCGAACTGGAGGCCGCCCAGGGCGTTGATCTCGTTCACGGCCACCTCGGCGCCCTGCTTGGTGGCAAGGCCGTACACGGCGGCGGAGCCGGTCAGGGGGCCGATGCCGCCGATCTTGATGACGCCGGAAGCGGAGCCGGAGCCGGTCTCAGCGGGAGTGGTCTCGGCGGAGCCGGTCTCGGTGGGAGCGGGAGTGCTGCTGGTACCGCCGCCGCAGCCAGCCAGCAGGCTGAGGCCCAGCGCGCCAGCCAGAGCAAGAGACAAAGCGCGATTCATTTTCATTGTAAAAACCTCCTTTAGGTTGTTGACAATTATAAGCCTGCGCCCTGTAAATTGTCAACCGTCGTTTTGACCAACCGGGTGGGGGAAATATGTCCGAATTATGAACAAAAGACACAATGTCCGCCCTTAGAGGAATCCACCGTCCACCCCGATGACCTGTCCGGTGACAAAGGACGCCTCCGGGGAGGCCAGAAAGAGGAGGGTGTTGGCCACGTCCTGGGGGGTGCCCAGCCGGCCAAGGGGGGTCTCCCCTGCCAGATCCTCCAGGGCCTCGGGGCCCAGATGGGCGTTCATTTCGGTGTCGATGACCCCCGGGGCCACACAGTTCACGGTGATGCCGGAGGGGCCAAGCTCCTTGGCCAGAGCCTGCGTGAGACCGATGACGCCGGCCTTGGCGGCGGAATAGGCCGCCTCGCAGGAGGCCCCCGACCGGCCCCACATGGAGGAGACGGTGAGGATTCGCCCGGTTTTCCGGGAGACCATGTGGCGGTAGACCGCCCGGCAGCAGTAAAAGACGCCGTCCAGGTCGGCCCCCATCAGTGTCCGCCAATCCCGGTCGCTCATGTCGCACAGCAGACCGGTCCAGGCGCGGCCGGCGTTACATATCAGAATGTCAAGTTGACAAAAATTATCCAACACATTGTCAACCATTGCCCGGACCTGCTCCGGGTCGGAGACGTCGGCCCGGACGGCCATGGCGGTGTGCCCGGCGGCGGTGAGCTGGGCGGTGAGGGCCAGGGCCTCGGCCTCGGAGGTGTGGTAGTGGACAGCCACGGCGTAGCCGGCGGCGGCAAAGGCCCGGGCGGCGGCGGCGCCGATGCCCCGGCTGGCGCCGGTGATGAGGACGGTCTTTTGCTCCATATGGGGCTCCTTTCTTCCGGGCCCGGGCGGCGGCCCGGGTCACCGTCTGATATCGTAGTTCATGTTCATGAGGTTGAGGATGGCGTTGGCGTCGTCGGTGATGTTGGCGTCGCCGTGGATGGTGTGCTTGATGGCGCTGCTGGCCACGGCGAAGTTCACCATGTCCATGGGCCGGAAGTCGTGCATCATGGCGTAGATAAGGCCGCTGGCGAAGGCGTCTCCCCCGCCCACCCGGTCCAGGATGTTGAAGGTGAAGAGCTTGCTCTCAAAGGTGTGCCCCTCGTACCACAGGAAGGCCTTCAGGCTGTTCTCGCTGCCGGAGTAGGCGTAGCGCACGTGGCGGGCGATGCACTTGAGGTTGGGGTAGCGGCGGATGAAGGCCTGGAAGATCTCGTCCTGCTCCTCGTAGCTGGGCTGGAGGGGGACCCCGTCCTTCCAGTCTCCCCTGCTGTGGTCGGCCTCATCCTTCCAGAGGTGGTAGGGCTCGATGCCCAGGAGGACGTCCACATAGGGCAGGCACTGGGTGCAGAAGTCCCGGGCCTCCTCCCAGCTCCAGAGGGTGGAGCGGAAGTTGCCGTCGAAGCTGACGGTGAGGCCCAGCTCCCTGGCCACCTTGAGGCAGTCCATGGTGAGCTGGCGGCAGTTGGGGGCCAGAGCGGGGGTGATGCCGCTGAGGTGGAGCCAGTCGAAGCCCTCCAGCAGGGCGCGGAGGTCCACCTGGGAGAAGTCGTACTCGGTGATGGCGCTGTGCTTGCGGTCATAGGTGACCTTGCTGGGGCGGATGCCGTAGCCGGTTTCCAGGTAGTAGGTGCCCAGGCGGTGGGTGGGGGTCTCCTCCGGGGTGGAGAGGATGATGGGGGTGCAGTGGACGTCGTTGCTGCGGAGCATGCGGATGGCGCTCTTGCCCAGGCTGTTGTTGGGCACCACGCTGAAGAAGGTGGCGTCCACGCCCAGGTTGGCCAGGGCCAGGGCAATGTTGGCCTCGCTGCCGCCGTAGCTGGCCTCGAAGCTGGTGGCCATGCGGATCTTCTCATAGTCCGGCGGGGTGAGCCGGAGCATGATCTCGCCGATGGTGATGAATTTCTGGGGACTGATGCTGTCTTTGAGCAGGGGATTGAAATGTTCCATGGGAGCCTCCTTGGGTCACGGCGGTCAGCCGCCGCTGGTATGGTACATTGTACCGGTTGACTGGCAAAAATGCAACGGCCATCCGGGTTCTGACGGACACGGCGTCGGATGGCAGAGAAAAAGCGCGGCCCCGGCGACGGGTCGCCGGAGCCGCGCTTTGCGGTGTGGAGATCAGTTCTGCGCCATCTGGCAAAAGCGCATGAGGATGGTGGCCACCTGGGCCCGGGTGGCGGAGCCGCGGGGGACCAGGGTGTGGGCGCTGACGCCGGTGATGAGCCCCCGGTCCACCGCCCAGCCCATGGGTGCGGCGGCGTAGGCCGAGACCAGGCCGGCGTCGGTATAGCCGCTCAGGTCGGCCTGTCCGGCGGTGCTCTGTCCGGCGAAACCGGCGTAGCGGTACAGGATGGCGGCCATCTGCTCCCGGGTGATGGGGTCGCTGGGGCCGAAGCGGCCGTCGCCGTAGCCGGTGACGATGCCGTTGGCGCTGGCCCAGGCCACGCCGCTTGCGAACCAGTCGCCGCCGGATACGTCGGTGAAGGCGGCGGCGCCGGAGACGGCGGGGCTGCCCGCCAGGCGGTACAGGATGGTGACCAGCATGGCCCGGTTGGTGGTGAGGTCCGGGGAGAACTGGTTCAGGGCGGTGCCGCTCATGAGACCCTGCCGGTAGACGTAGGCCACCGCCTGGGCGTACCAGTCGCCGGACGCCACGTCGGTGAAGGGCAAGGGCCCCTCCCCTTCTGTCTGGCTCTTCGGGGTGAAGGCGGCGGAGACGGTGACCTTGGCGGCGGGCATGGTAAAGGTGTAGGTCCCGTCCTTCTGCTTGGAGAGGGAGAGGGACTTGCCGGCGGCGGTGACGGCGGTCACCTTCTGGAGCACATAGCCCTGGTCGGGTACGGCAGTGAGGGTGACGGTCCTGCCGCTGGCGGCCTGGGAGCGGCTGGCGGTGAGGGTGCCTCCTGTGGGCCGGTCCACCTGGATGGACCACAGGGCCTCCCCGTCGCTGCCGGAGCCGCCGCTGGTCTGGCTGCCGGAGCCGCCGCTGGTCTGGCCGCCGGAGCCGCTGCCGGTGCCGTCCGAAGCGCCGCCGCCGGAGTTACCGCTGTCGGAAGGGCCGGCGTCCAGTTCTCCGCTGTTGCTCCCCAGCAGCTTGCTGTTGGAAAAACCGGTCACGGAAAAGGAGGCGCCGGGGGTGGAGAGGGTGCCCAGGGTGAGGCTGCCATTGTCGGTGAGGGTGCCGGTGCGGAGGGTCACGTAGACCGTGACCCGGTCCCCCTCCTGCCGGTGTGTGGCGTGGACGCCGGGCAGGGCGGCCAGGGAGCCGTCCAGGGCAAAGTCATAGCTGGGGCTGGACTGGGAGAGGGTGAAGGTGACCTGGAGGCTCTGGCAGTCCTCAGGCACACCGGTGAAGCCCACCGCCTGGCTGGTGGCCTCCTGGCCGGAGGTCACCAGGGACAGTCCGCCGGAGACAGCCGACGCCCAGGGGGTGAGGGCTGCGGCCGCCATGGCCAGGGCCAGCAGGATGGAGAGGAAGGAAGTTCTGCGGGGCATGGTCATGCGTCCTCCTGACTGTTGTCGCTCTTGAGCTCGATGTAGGGCAGGGAGCCCGGGTCCTGGGCGGTGCCTTCCCCGCCGTCGGGGAAGGGCAGCCACAGGGTTCGGCTGGTGAGCCGCTTGCTGCTGGTGTCGCCGGGCACGTCGGTGCGGTAGAAGTTGATGCGGATCTCCAGGGGGTAGTTGTCGGTGACGCCGCTCTGGGCGTTGAGGGCCTTTTCGGCCTCCAGATCGGGCACGAAGAGGAGGAAGCCGTCGCTGGTGTCGCTGACCGCCCCGTCGGCGGGGATCTCGGCCAGGAGCAGGCCGTAGCCGTTCATGGGCCGGGTGACGGTGGTGACGCTGCCGGCCTCGGCGGTGGTGTTATAGACCGCCTCCACCTCCACGTAGTTGTAGCGGGGGTCGCCCCGGTAGGTGCCCAGAATGACCAGGGTGCCGGCCTCGATGACCTCGCCGTCGTTGTAGTGGTAGTCGCCGGACAGGATGCCCACGGCGGCGCCGTCGTAGAAGTCCACCCGGTCGCCGGGGTAATCCAGCAGCTCCACGTGGGCCTCCTCCGGGATGCCGGAAAGCTCCAGCACGGCGGCGTCGTAGGTCCAGATGCGGGTGTCGGAGGGATCTGCCCCCGGCTTGGTAAAGTAGGCCGTCACCGTGTCGCCGGACAGGGCGCCCTCCTTGACGTCAGTCCAGTCCTCCGCCTGGGCGTCGGCCTTCATCTTCACGGTATAATGGCCGCTGAGGTCGCCGCCGGTGACCTTGATGCCGGTGACGGGGACGGCGCCGCCCTTCATGGTGATGGTGACGGTCTCGCCGGACCGCTTCAGGTCGTAGAGGGCGGGATCGATGGTCTTGTCGTAGGCCACCCGGACCTCGTCGGCCTCCGCCTCGCTGCCCAGGTTGCCCAGCTGGTCCAGGGGCACCACGGAGTAGGTGTAGGTCAGGTTGTTGGCGGCGCCCAGGTCGTCCACGTAGACGTTCTCGGTGGTAAAGCCGATGGCGGCGCCGTTGCGGCGGATCTCGTAGCCCAGGATCTTGTCCCGGTCGGTGTGGGTGATGGTCAGGGTCACCTGGGAGCCCTCCACGGCGGCGGCGACGGCGGCCTCACCGCGGGCGGCGCTGCCGCTCTCCAGGCGGTAATTCCGGGCGGCGTCATTGAGGTACCAGATGGCCCGCTCCTCGGCGGGGTGGTCGTCCAGGATGGCCTTTACGGCGGGGCTGAGGGTCATGCCCCAGCGGGTAAAGAAAGCGGTGAGGTCCCGGTCGGCTACTTGAGCGGCAATGAGGGCAAAGCGCTCGTCGTAGCCGTAGCCGCTGTATGCGCCGGACTTCCACAGCCGGAAGAACTGGTTGTAGAAGGCCATGGGCTCCTCTGCCCCGTCGTAGGCCAGGTGGAGCTGCCAGTACATGCCCAGTTGGACAAAGACGTTGTTGGCGGTGCCGGGACGGCCCTGGGCCACCTTGTTAAAAATGTCCGCCCAGCGGCCGTCGGCGGTGAGCCGGGTGGAAAGGGTCATGGCCTCCCCGTCCCAGGCCTGGGCGGCCAGGGAATAGAGGTTGTTGGTACACTCGGCCTTGCCCAGCTTGTCCATGTTGTGGCCGATCTCGTGGGCGATGCCCCAGCCGAAGAGGCCGTTTTCCGCCGCTCCGGCGGTCTGGGCGGCGGGCTTGCCCTGGACCAGGGCGGCGGTAGAGCCGTACTCCACGCCGATGTGTTCCCCGGCGGCGTACATGAAGGCGCCGGCGAACATGCGCATGTAACGGATGTTCTGTCGGGTGGTCATGGGATAGCGGTAGGTCTCCAGGTCGGCGTCGGCGTCGATGATGCCCTGGACCTGGTTAACCACGAAGAGCTCCTCCTCCCAGGCCAGCACGTTCTGGTACATGGTCTCCACCATGGACTCCTCATCGCCGCCCACCCCCTTCAGTCCGGCGAGGACCTGGTCGGCGGGCAGGGACAGGAGGATGCTGGGGGTGGCGATCTCGGTGGCGTTGCGGACGTCGGTGGTGAGGGCGGCGCCGGTGAGGCCGGAGACGTAGGTCTCCAGGGCCTGGACATAGGCCCGGATGGCGTCCTTGCGGGCGCTCTCGCCCATGTCGTACCAGCCGGACAGCTCCAGCACCGGCATCTGCCAGACGTTGGCGGCGTTGCGGATCTGGATCTCAATGTCCTCGGGCCGGACCCCGGCGTAGGTCAGGTAGAGCACGCCGCCCCGGGTGTCCTTCAGGGAGCCGATCTCGGGCACAGTGATGTAGTTGCGGCCGTTTTTCAGCTCGATGGGGCTGCCCTTCCACACGCCGGACTCGCCGTAGAACTGGGTGGGCACCACATAGACGGGCTGATCGCCGGGCAGGTCGGCGTAGATGGCCACGGTGGCGCCCGCCCTGGCGGTGACGCCCAGGGGCTGGAGGGCGCTGGCGGTCTGACCGGCGGACTTGTCCCCGGCGGCGGAGGCCGAGCGGCTCTGGAAGTCGTTCTTCACCAGGGCCAGGGCGTTGTCCTTGCGCTCCAGCAGGGCCTGGGCCAGGTCCAGCTCGTCCTTCAGCCGGGTGCGGTCCAGGTAGAAGCTGCTCAGGACGCTCAGCCGCTCCCGCAGGGCGGTGATGTCGCCCTGCTCAACAGCGCCGTTGAGGGCGGTGAAGGAGCCGTTTGCGAAGAGGGCGGCGATGTCGTCGCTGAGGGTGTTGCTCTTATAGAAGGCGATCTCGGAGATGCTCACCCGGGCGCCGCCGCCCTCCACCTCGTTGAGGGCGATGGTGAGGCTGTGGACGCCCTTGAGTTCGGGGAAGGCCAGGGCCACGTAGCTACCGTCGATGAGACCGCTGGCCGGGAGGGCCTCGGCGGTGTAGAGCACCTCGCCCTCCTGGTCTCTGGCCGTCACGTTAAAGGTCTTGATGCACTTTTTGTGCTTGGCGTCCAGATAGGGTACCACCAGCACATAGTTCATGTCATAGGAGCCGTCAAAGGTGTAGGTGATGTTGCTGGAGGTCCAGTAGTCCCGGGCCACCCAGTAGGTGTTGGGGTCGCCGTCGGTGAGGTGGGTGGTGACGTCAAAGTTGGGGCACAGGCTCTTATTTACGTTGGAGGGGACCTCCATGACGATGGAGGTGACGGAGCCCTTGTCAATGCGCCCGTCGGCGGGCAGCTCCGGCATGTCGAAGGCCTCCTTTTTGGGGGTGCCCAGGGCCACGGCGGAGAGGGGCCCCACGCCCCGGAGGTTGCCCGCCTTCACCGCCACCTCGTACTCGGTGCCGTTGGTGAGACCGGTAATTACGGTGCCGGTGGAGGCGATGTCGCCGCCCCAGCGCCGGAAGTCGCTCTCCCCTTTTGCCCGGTAGAACACCTGGTAGTAGGTAGCGTCCTTGGTGGAGCCCCAGGTCAGGCGCAGGGCAGTGTCGGCGCCCTCCACCAGAAGGTTGGAGGGGGCGCCGGGGGCGTTGGCGGGGACGGGCACGGCGGAGATCACCGCCGAGGGGGTGCCGCTCCAGCCGTCGCTGACGGCGGTCACCTGGAAGTAGTAGGTCTTGTTGTTGGTGAGGCCGGAGAGGGTGGCCTTGTTGGTGCTCACCGACAGGCTCTGGCCCAGGCTGTTCCGGTCCTGGCCGTAGGAGACGGTGTAGCCGGTGACGTTCTTCACGCTGTCCCACACCAGCTTTACCTCCCCGTCGCCGGTGGCGGCGGACAGGCCCTTCACCTGGGTGTCGGCCTGGATGGCGTCGGAGACGCTGTCCTTGAGAAACTGGATCTGGGTCACGGCGGCAAACTCCGGGGTCCCGCCGGTCTGACCCTCCACCTTGGTGACGGTGATGGTGACCTTGGTCACGGCCACCTTCTTGCCCAGGTTGATGGAGATGACGCTCTGGCCGGCGGTGCGGCCGGTGGCGTGGACTCCGCTGGGGGCGGAGATGTTGAAGGGGACGGTCATGGTGCCGCCGCCCTCCAGCTCCACCAGCGCGGAGCCCGCCTGGATGGCTCCGTCGGAGACGGGGGTGGTGATGGTGATCTCGCTCATCTCGGTGGGTGTCTCCAGGGCGATGGGGAGAGAGAGCTCACTTTTGCCCTGGGCGGGGGCCAGAGTGACGGTGCTCCCGCCGGTGAAGAGGTCGTCGGCGGTGCCGCCGGTAAAGGTCACGGCCCCCTCCTCCACGGTGGTGCGCACGATGGCGGCGGTGGAGAGAATCTGGGGATCGCCCTCCAGGCCCACCATCTTATTGATATAGGAGAGGTCGGTGACATCCACCACTCCGTCGCCGTTAAGGTCGTAGGTGTCCAGGTCGCCGGTTTTTCCCAGCTGGGCGTCCATGGCGTCCCGGTCGGCGGTGGTGACGGCGCCGTCGCCGTCCACGTCGCCCAGGGCAAAGCTGCCGTTGCCGGTGCTCAGGAGCACGTGCTGGGAATAGTTCTCCAGTTCCACCGGGGTGGTGCAGGTGGTGTAGCCCCGGCCGGAGAGGGACAGGTTGTAGTCCCCGGTGGGCAGGCCGTCCAGGGTCACCTGATAGTAACCGATGCGGCGCTCGGTGGTGAGGGGGACGCCGTGGATGTTCTGTGCCTCCACCGAGACAGCCAGGCCGTCGGTGCCTTGGGAGGTGCCGTCGGCCAGGGAGACCGTGACGGCCTTGCCGCTGCCGGTCAGGGTCAGCCGGAGGTCCCGGGCGGACACCTCGTCGGCCTGCTGGGGCAGGTCAAAGCGGACGGTGAGGGCGATGGAGCCTGTGGCGGCATCCGACGCCGGCCCCACCCCGGCCGCGGCGGCGGGGTATCCTATCGTACAGAAAGAGCCAGTCAGGGCCAGGCTCAAAAGCCCGGAAACGGCTCTGCGAAGGCGGTTCGATCTGCTCATCTCTTTTCTTTCTCCTATCACGGTGTTGTCCCGGGCCGGTGAGACCCGGCCCTGGGCAGCCTCGTGATTATAGCGAATCCCCGCCCCAAAATACAACCAAAAAACGGTTACAAAATATTTTCATGAAATACGTAAGAATTATTTTTTGTGACTGTCTACTTCTGGTGAAAACCCTACAAATTTACTATGTTTCTTTTGCCGGGGGCGGAGATGCCTGGTCCACAGGCGCGGACCGAACATGAGGCCGGACCGGGCGTCATATAGTGGAACTGTGCAAGACACCCCGTTGGGGGGGAACCAATAAGGAGGCGTATGGAATGAAATTATACCTGATCCGGCGGCGGGTCTTTACGGTGGGGCTGTGTCTGCTGGCAGCGGCGGGCATGCTCTACGTGGTGAACCACCCGGCCATCGTGGGGGCGTCGGCCACCACCCGGCAGCTGCCCATCTACTGTGTGGCCCGGGACCAGAAGGTGGCCTCTCTCACCTTTGATGCCGCCTGGGGCAACGAGGACACCCAGCAGCTCATCGACATTCTGGGAAAGTACGACGTAAAGGCCACCTTTTTTGTGGTGGGCGAGTGGGTGGACAAATACCCCGAGTCGGTGAAGGCTCTCTCCGACGCGGGGCACGAGGTCATGGACCACTCCAACACCCACCCCCACATGTCCCAGCTCAGCCGGGAGGAGATTCAAGCCGACGTCGCCGCCTGTGCCGACAAGATCGAGACTGTCACCGGGGTCCGGCCCACCCTCTTCCGGCCGCCCTACGGCGAGTACGACGACAAGGTCATCACCGCCGTCCGGGCCCTGGGCATTGAGCCCATCCAGTGGGACGTGGATGGTTCCCAAACAGCTTCAAGCCATTCATCCATCTTGACCTGTGGGTTTTTGGATACCCTTCCAATGACGGCGCCGGAGCCTCCCTTTATGGCGGCATGGATCATAAAACGTCCTGCTGCGGACAATGTTTTGAGGGGGGGAGGACTATACGCACAGCATCATTTGCGCTCTGAGGCTCCGGGTGTATAATGAAGACAACACTGCATCCGGAGCGCCACCGTCATCTCCGCCACCCTTAGCAATGGCACGACTATTTCCAAGACCATCACTGTCACCGACGTCCTGGCCGATACGGTCATCAACCTGCCCCAGTTCCCCTGCACGGTGGAGCTTCGCAATTCCTCCGGCGACCGGCTCTACCAGGGCACCATTACCGAAGGCCGGTATGATCTCCGGGACGGACTGCGGTTCTATCTGAAGGGCACGGTGGACGAGATCACGCCCTCCGCCGCCTCCACCAACGCGCTGAGTTTCCAGATCACCGATGACGCCACCGGTGAGGTGGTGGACTACGGCGTGCCGGATATCTCCGGCCAGCTCGGGTCCTTTACCTACACCCCCTCCGGTTATAGCCCGGACGGCTACGGCCCGTTCAGCAAGGGTCGCAGCTATACCGTCACCTTCCAGTAACCGCCCCCGCAAAGGCCGGGGTCCCACCGGAAGTAACGCAGTCCATGCCGCCGCACTGCCGAAACGGCTTAGACATGCTGTAAAATAAGCGCATAAAAACGAGCGAGATTTGGAGCCTGAAAGAGGTTCCAAACCTCGCCGTTTACTTTATGCTTCATTTGTGCGTGCAAAGGGAAAGCGGGGCCGATGATCTCAGCCGGGACGTCTGAGGTCGGGAGCGCTTTGCCAAGGTCTCCGAAATGCCCATATTTGAAGGCCCCGGGGCCTTCTGCTTTTCGATAGAGACGTCGACGATCATGACCGGCCAGCTGCACTTCCGGGTCAGGGCCGGAGCAGCGGCAGGATACCGCCATCCCCAGGGTACTCGCTGAGACGCCTTCTCTATCCCGTCCACCCGACCTGGACTCCGGTTGTCAGATTTGTCAGCCCATCTGAAGCTCATATCCACGCGGCATTCCACATAGAATACTTCCAACGTACTCGTTCAAAGAGAAAGGGATGAATGACATGAGAATTGTGCATCGGCATCCGCAGCAAACCGATGATATCCAGCGATCTCAAGTCCTGGCCAGGCTTTACCTGACCTGTGTCTCGCTTCTAAAAAAGCGCTAGCGTATGTGGCCATGACCATAGCCGGCGTGCAGCAAAGCCGCTTATGCAGAAGAAAGGAGGTGTCCGACTTGGACGCAATCTATGCCCGGCAGTCTGTGGATAAGGCGGACAGCCTTTCCATTCAGGGCCAAATCGACCTGTGCCGGCAGCAGGCTGGCGATGACTGCAAAATCTATCAGGACAAGGGTTTCTCCGGCAAAAACACCAACCGCCCGTCCTTTCAGAAAATGATGGAGGATGTGGAGGGGGGACTGATCCGGAAAATCATTGTCTACCGCCTGGACCGCTTCTCCCGCTCCATTGCCGATTTCGGACGGCTGTGGGAGATCCTAAAGGCACATCAGGTGGAGTTTGTCTCCATGAACGAGACCTTCGATACCGCTACACCCATGGGCCGGGCCATGCTCAATATCATCATGGTCTTTGCCCAACTGGAGCGGGAGACCACAGCCGAGCGGGTACGGGACAACTATTATCAGCGGGCCAAACTGGGCTCCTGGCCGGGCGGTCCCCCACCCTATGGTTTTGCTATCGGGAAACTGCCGGGAACCGACGGGATGCTGGTCCCTACGCTGCTCCCCGATGACCATGCCCCAGTGGTGGAGCGTATCTTTCGGAGCTACGACCGTTCCGAGAGTACCCTGGGCAGTGTGGCCCGTGAACTGAACGCGGATGGTATCCCGGCTCCCAGACGGGTTACCTGGGACAACGTATCCCTGTCCCGCATCCTACACAGCCCCTTATATGTTATGGCGGACGAGGACATCTACCTTTATTATCAGGGAAAGGGGCTGAACTTTGCCAACCGTCTGGAAGAGTTTGACGGCCTGCATGCCGGTATGATCGTTGGGAAACGGGACCGGAGCGCCGGGAAGTATCAGGACCTCAGGGACCAGCATTTCTCCCTGGCCAATCACTACGGTCTCCTTCCCTCAGAGCTGTGGCTCCGGTGCCAGTATAAGCTGGACCGTAACCGGCAGCTGGGAGGGGCGGGCAGGGGCAAACACACCTGGCTGACGGGATTGTTGAAATGCGCCAAATGCGGGTACAGTGTCAAGGTAAACCGGGACAAAGACAAATACTACCTTGTGTGCAGCGGACGGTCCAATCTGGGGCTGTGTGATGCGTCTATCCGTGTGGATCTCCGGGCGCTGGAGCACTCTGTGGAACAGGAACTGGAGCAGCTGCTGGCCCAGTGCCCTGAGGTGGAGCGTGACACCGGGGAGGACCGGGAGACGGCACAGGCCCTGGCGGAGATTGACCGGAAGATCGAACACCTGATGTCGGCGCTGGCCGAGGGCAGCGAACTGACTATGTCTTACATAAACCGCACCATTGAAAAGCTGGAACAACAGCGCACCCGGCTGCTGGAAAAGGAGGACAGGCTGCATCGGTATCCAAAGCAGCTGCCGGGCCGCCTGAGATTCGGACCGCTGGACTTTGAGCAGAAAAAGCTGGTGGCGGCACAGTTCATCCGGGAGATCCAGATGTCCGGGGAGACGGCGGAAGTGATCTGGAATATATGAGAGCATGGCGTATGCCATGCCTCTGTATTCCGGGTCACTTTTTCCTTTCTATAGACAGTTGGTGAGTAGATTATTCCCTTTATGTGTCAAGGAGCGAAGTACTGGCGTTTCTCGCTGCACAAACGCTGGAGAGACGCCGTGGAATTGGAGCAGCCCTGTGGGAGCAATGCCCTTTTGAACAATTTCCCCCATGCTGGAACAATCTCTTTCCAGTACCGTTTTGAATAAGATGGAGATCCGGACGCGGTGTGTCGCTGAAGTACAGATTGGCTCAATAATGAGACGAATCACAAGAGAAAACTGGGAATATTTAATAAATTTCGGCAAATAAAAGGCGCTAAAAAGGGACACTTTGACCATATGGCTCATTTGCGAGTCTGATGCGGCTTGAATGTGGGCCGAAAATTTGATTTCCCATTTTAAGGAAAATAATAAAATTAAAATTGGTTAATATTTTGGAAAATATTTATAATAATTTGCCATTTTTAAAGCGAAAAAATTCAAGTCAAAAAATGGCACATGGGTTGCTTTATTTAGGGACAGGCATGCCTGGCTAAAAGATGAATTTGTATTGTGTAAGAAAGAGAAAGGTGGCATTTATGAATCAAAATGAAAAAGTGTCATGGGGGACAATCCTGAGCGTATCGTCTGTGGCATTTGGCATCCATGTAGGTGGAGGCTTTGCCACTGGTAACCAGACGGTGACCTATTTTGTCAAGTATGGCTGGTGGGCCGCCGTGCTTCCCTTCGTCGCAATGCTCATTTTAAATCTGGTCTTTCGTTCCGCACTGATCAACGCGCAGATCAATAAATCCGGCAACTACCGTGAGTGGGCTGATGGTGCTTTTGCACCCTTAAGCATGGTGTTCGGTACCATTTTTGAGATATGCTTTGTCATCATTACCTTGATCGCGGTGGCAACCTCCATTGCAGGAGCCGGATCTCTGCTAGAGACCTACGGGATTCCCTATAATGTCGGTATTTTGCTCACCAGTATTCTGTTCCTTGTCCTGACCATTTTTGGAAAGGAACTGGTGGCAAAGGCATCTTCCTTTATGACCATCTGCATCGTAATCTGCATGCTGATGCTCTGCTATGTGGGCCTGACCATGGATGGCGGTGATTTGAGCGGCGCAGTCAGTCCCTCCAACAACCCCATCGGATTCCTCCCCGCGGTGTGGAGCATGCTCCAATATGTGGGCTATCAGTCTTATACCGGCGCCACCATTTCGCCCTATGCCGCCACCCTGAAAAATAAGCATAACATCAACAAAATGGTAATTGTCAACTTTATCCTCAACAGTGCCATGCTGGGTCTGTCCACCTTCACTTTGATGGCGTGGTCTGGAAAAGTAATGGACAGCACCCTCCCCATTCTGGAGATCGCCACCATGAGCGGTGTCGGGATTCTGCGCTATGCTTACACTATCGTTTTGTTCATGGCGTTTGTCTCCACCGGTGTGGGTTGTACCTTTGGCTGTGTGACTCGATTTGAGGGCAAGGTGCTCAAGAATCTTGGCATGCTTCCCCGTCGTACCATTATCTCCTTTGTGGCCATTGCCCTGGCCATGGGTATGAGTACGTTCGGCCTGACCGCGCTGGTAATGCAGGGCTACGGCAAGCTTGGTATCGTTGGTATCGTCATTATGATTATTCCTTGCCTGACCTTTATTTGGGCGCGCAATGTGAAGGGTGTTCCCACCCGCAAGGAGGCAATGGAAGAGCCCGGGCAGAAAAACTGAACAAGCAAACAGCAGGGCCTGGTAACAGGCACTTTCCAAATTGATGATTCAAGGGAGGAAATATCAAATGATCATTCCACAAGATGTGCAAGACCTGCGGGACCTGGTTCGCCAGTTTGTAGATCATGAGATCATTCCGTATGTCGCCGAGTATGACCGCTCCGGCGAGATGCCTACAGAGCTTTATGACAAGTGTATCGAACTGGGGCTGAACGCCGCATATATGCCTGCGAAGTATGGTGGGCCCGAACTGAGCAAACTGGCTTTTGCCGTTTTGCAGGAGGAACTGGCCAGAGGTGACATTGGCATCTCTACCACCATGGGCGCTACCTGCCTGGCCTCCCTCCCTGTGATGCTGGGTGGTACTGAGGAGCAGAAGGATCTCTGGTGGAATATCGTTGCGGAGAAGCACTTCGCGGCGTTTTGCCTGACTGAGCCCAATGCTGGATCTGATGCCGCCGGTATGCGCACCACCGCGGAGCGTGACGGGGATGACTACATCATCAACGGTACAAAGTGCTTTATCTCTAACGGCGGCCTGGCAGGTGTATATTCCGTCCTGGCTACCGTGGACCGCTCCAAAGGGCATAAGGGCCTGACCGCCTTTATCGTGGAACGGGACCGCCCCGGCGTTTCCGTGGGTAAGGAAGAGGACAAGATGGGCATGCGCCTTTCCAACACCACAGAAGTTATTTTTGACAACGTGCGCATTCCTGCCTCCAACCGCATTGGCCCCGAGGGCGGCGGTTTCAAGGTTATCATGCAGACCCTGGACTATTCCCGCCCCGGCGTGGGCGCTCAGGGCGTGGGCATCGCCCAGCGGGCTTTGGAGGAGGCCGTGAAGTATGCCAAGCAGCGCAAACAGTTTGACCGGCCGATCGCCAGCTTCCAGGCGATTCAGTTCATGTTGGCCGACATGGCCATCGAGGTGGAGACGGCTCGTCAGATGGCCTATCATGTAGCCGACCTGATTGATCACGGAGCGACCGACTTTACCTATGAAGCCTGCATTGCCAAGACCCGGGGCGGTGATGCGGCCATGAAGGTAGCTGTGGATGCCGTGCAGGTGCTGGGCGGCTACGGCTATATGCGTGAGTACCCCGTGGAGAAGCTGATGAGAGATGCGAAGATCATCCAGATCTATGAAGGCACAAACCAGATTCAGCGGTCGGTGATTGCGGGGAAATTGCTGAAATAAAAGGAAGGAGACTCCATTATGGCGGAAAATGTGCAAAAAACTGCGCCGTCCTCCAGGGAAATGCTGGGGTATTATCTCAACAAGAGCTATCAGGATGCCATAGAGGGAAAGGCCCGGGGGGAGCTGGTCTGCTGGGCAAGTTCGATCGCTCCTTGTGAGTTTTGTGAGACGATGGGCATACATATGCTCTATCCCGAAAATCATGCCGCTGCCATTGCCGCCAAGCACGGCGCGGAGGAAATGATCGAGCATGCAGAGAGCATGGGATATTCGGTTGACAATTGCTCTTATGCACGCATCAATCTGGCCTATATGGATATCCAAAAATGCGTTGCGGAGAATATGCCCCTGCCTGATTTTGTCCTGGTGTGCAATAACATCTGTGAGACGCTGATCAAGTGGTATGAGAACATTGCCTATCAGCTAAAGGTGCCCATCATTATGATTGATGTGCCGTACAACTATGAATACGAGCCATCTGAGTGGGCCATTGATTACATCGCCGCACAGTTTGAGCACGCCATTGAGCAGATGGAAGAGATCACCGGAAAGAAGTTTGACTATAACAAATATCGTGAGGTCATGCAGATTGCCGCGGAGAGCTCTTACTGGTGGACAAAGGCCATGGGGATGGCCGCTGCCAAGCCCAGCCCGCTGAACGGTTTTGATATCTTCAACTATATGGCGCTCATCGTGTGCATGCGTGGAAAGACCGGCTGCCGTGACACCTTTAAAAAATTGGCCGAGGAGCTGGAGGAGAAGATCCAGAAGGGTGAGCCCGCCTTCAAGGAGGGTGAAAAGTACCGCATCATGTGGGACGGCATTGCCTGCTGGCCTTATCTGAGCCACAACTACAAGGCCATGCGTGCATTGGGGATGAACATGACCGGTTCCACCTATCCCAGAGGATGGAAGCTGGACTATGACAAGGATGATATCCGCAGCATGGCCCGCGCCTACACCAGCGTCGGAAACAATCTGTCACTGGAAGCGCAAATCGATCTGAAAACCGAAGTCGTAAGGACTTATAACTGCCAGGGTGTGACATACCATCTCAACCGCAGCTGCAAATGTATGGACTTCCTGTTCCATGAGATGCAGACCGAGGTGGCGCGCCGGACGGATACGCCCTACATCACCTTTGATGGAGATCAATCCGACCCCCGGAATTTCTCCAAGGCTCAGTTTGAGACGCGGGTGCAGGGCCTGGCTGAAATGATGGAGCAGCGCAAGTCGTAAGGGAAGGGAGAGGCTAGTATGTCAAAGATGCAGAGCATCCTGGAAAAGCTGGCGATCAATCCTGTCCAGGCTGTTGAAGATTACAAGAAGAAAACAGGAAAAGGCGCCGTGGGATGCATTGCACCCTACACGCCGGAGGAGATCATACACGCTGCCGGTATGCTCCCCATTGGTCTGTGGGGTGGGCAGGTAGAGCTCAACAAGGTGCGGGCCGTGCTTCCGGCCTTTGCCTGCTCCATTATGCAGTCGATTAAGGAACTGGAGCTTTCGGGCAGCTACGATATCCTAACCGCCGTGCTGTGTCCCTCGTCCTGTGATACGCTCAAGGCCATTGGACAGAAGTGGACACGGAAAGACGTGCCCATGATCCAGTTCGTGCATCCTCACAACCGGAAACTGCCCGCGGCCAGGACATTCCTCGCCAAAGAGTATCAACACGTGAGGGAGCGTTTGGAAAATGTGATCGGGGAGCCCATTCCCGATGAGGCCATTGTTCAGAGTATTCAGGTGTACAACGAGCATCGGGCCGTTATGCGCGAGTTTGCCCGGGCAGCGGGTGCACATCCCGACCTGATCGATCCTAAGACCAGACATCTGGTATTCAAGAGTGCATTCTTTATGCGGAAGGAAGAGCACACCGCTCTGGTGCGTGAGCTGACCGCCCTGCTTGACGAAGCTCCGGTCAAACCGTGGGATGGGCCGAAGATCATACTTTCCGGTATCATGGCTGAGCCGGACAGTATTCTGGATGTGATGAAGGAGCTGCATATTGCCGTTGTCGCGGACGATCTGGCTCAGGAGAGCCGTCAGAACCGGGTGGACGTCCCGGAGGACGGCACTGTAATGGAGCGGCTGGCCGAACAGTGGCAGAACATGTACGGCTGTTCCCTGGCATATGAGCATGAGAAGACCAGAGTCCCCATGCTGGTAGATATGGTCAAAAAGAATCAGGCGGACGCTGTCGTGGTGGCAATGATGAAATTCTGCGATCCTGAGGAGTTTGACTATCCCATGATCAAACAGACCATGGAAAAGGAGAACATCCCGCTGCTCCAGGTGGAGATAGACCAGCAGATGCAGTCTGTGGAGCAGTTCAGAACGAGAATGCAGAGCTTTGTGGAAATGCTCAGGCACGAATAAGAAAAGAAGCGCCGGAAAAGTGCGGAAAGGCGGATGAACGTGTATACCATTGGAATAGATATTGGCTCGGCTTCCAGCAAAGTGGTAATTCTTAAAGACGGGAGCAGTATCGAGGCGTGGTCTGTCATACAGACTGGAACCGGCAGCAGGGGGCCGGAGAAGGCCATGGAACAGGCACTGGCTCAGGCCGGCATTCATCTGGAGGATGCTGCCGGGATCGTGGCTACAGGTTATGGACGCATGAATTCCGCCTACACCGACAAACAGTTCAGCGAGATCAGCTGTCATGCAAAAGGGATTGCGCATCTGCTCCCCAATGCCCGGACAATCATCGACATTGGTGGACAGGATGCCAAAGCCATCCGTCTGGATGACCGGGGCATGGTGCAGCAGTTTGCCATGAATGACAAATGTGCTGCTGGCACAGGCCGCTTTCTTGAGGTAATGGCCCGGGTCATGGAAACCTCCCTGTCTGAGCTGCAGGAATGGGACAATAAAGCCCGTACGGTCGCTCATGTTAGCAGTACATGTACCGTCTTTGCTGAGTCGGAAGTAATCTCTCTGCTGTCCGCCGGAACGCCAAAAGCTGACATCATTGCCGGCGTACATAAATCTGTGGCGAGCAAAGCTGGTAGTCTGGTGCTGCGCATTGGTCTACAGGAAGACGTCGTTATGAGCGGAGGGGTTGCACAAAATCGCGGTGTGGTCAAGGCAATGGAGGCTGAGCTGAAGGTGCCAGTTCAGGTGGCGCCCAACCCGCAAATTGTCGGGGCTTTGGGAGCGGCCCTATTCGCTTATGAGGCACAGATGAAAAAACAGAAATAGAAAGGTGAGTACATATGAGCCGTTGGTCTAGTATGTATCAGGAAAAGCTGAAGACCGCCGATGAGGTGGCCAGCTGGATAAAAGATGGCGATCATGTAGAGTTTTCTCCCTTCGTAACTGTTCCGTGGGACCTAGATGCGGCATTGGCCAAAAGAAAGGACGAACTCCACAAGGTGTTCATCCGCTGCTCAACGCTTACCTGGGTTCCTGAGGTGTTCAAAGTGGACCCGCAGGGCGAGACCTTCCTGATGTGTGACGGGTCGTTCAGCGGCGTTACCCGGAAAATGAAGAGCCAAGGTGAGATCTATATTAACCCCTGCCTTTACCACGAGGCTCCCATGCTCTATACCCGTGGCGTTCTGCACAACGAGTATCTGTTCCTGGCGGCTACGCCCATGGATGAAAACGGTTTCTTCAACCTGAGTACATCGGCCTCCTCCCAGGTGGATATGGCACGGGCCCGCAGTGGGCCCCAAAAGAACCTGAAAGTGATCCTCGAGATCAATGAAGCCCTGCCCGTGGTGCAGGGAGACAACTATTTCCACATCTCCGAAATCGACGCGGTGGTGGAGAGTTCTCAGGCTCGCAAGCCGACAGCCATCGGAAAGGTTGAGCCTACTGAGATCGACGCCAAAATCGCTCAGTACATCATGAACGAAATGGTCGATGGGGCCTGTCTGCAACTGGGCATCGGCGGTATGCCCAATCTGGTCGGTAAGATGATTGCCGACAGCGATCTGAAGGATCTGGGCTGCCACAGCGAGATGTTTGTCGATGCGTATATGGATCTGTTCAACGCCGGCAAGCTGACCAACGCCCGCAAGCAGCTGGATGTGGGGAAGAGCGTGTTTACCTTTGCCATGGGTTCGGCTGAGTTGTATGATTTTATCAACAATAACCCCAGCATGCGCTGCATGCCGGTTTCTTACACCAATGATCCCAGTGTCATTGCCAAGAACGACCGCGTGTACTCTATCTGCTCCTGCTTGGCGGTGGATCTTTTCGGCAATGTGTCCTCTGAATCGGTAGGGTATAAGCAAATTTCCGGCACGGGCGGTCAGTGGGATTACCACTATGCATCCTTCCACTCCAAGGGGGGCAAGGGATTCTTGTGTATGCCCTCTTCCAAAGTGACAAAGGATGGCAAGCGGGTTTCCAACATCGTGGTGAGTCACACGCCCGGAACCCAGATCACAGTGTCCGGAAACACCACAAACTATGTGGTGACGGAGTACGGCATTGTCAATCTGAAGGGCCTTACTACCTGGGAAAAGGTTGAGGCGCTGGTGAGTATCGCACACCCCGATTTTCGGGATGAACTGTTCAAGGCTGCGGAAGCCGGGCGTATTTGGCGGGCACAGAATAAAATCATTTAATGGTCTTAAGGGATGGGGTGACACCAGCTACGCCCCATCCTTTTTTTACCTGCGCCGGGTACTTGCCATCTTTGGTTTGGCTTTAGTATACTGGAGACAAACCTTCGGAAAGGGGAGGCAACATGCGGGAGAGATTAGAACTGCAAGATTTTAAGGCGCTCGTTGACAATGCCGACAACGGATATATGATCGCGGATGGAAAAGGACTCATTCTGTATACTAACCGCGCTTATCTGCGCGCAGTCTCCCAAATCGAGAGTATGGTCGGCCATTATATGAGTGAATTCATTGAAGACGGTTCCATCAAACAATCCTGTCTCCTGATGGCAATAGAGCAAAAGCGGAAGGTGTCAATGGTCACGGTGACGCACGGAGTCAGCGGGGAAAAAACAGCGTATGTCTCATCTACTCCGTATCTGGATGAGAATGGAGATGTCTATAAAGTCATTACACAGGCCCGGGATCAAACTGAACTGACGGAACTGAAGGAGCAGGTGCGACTGCTGGAAAACCAGATGAACAAAAGCATGTTCCAGGGAGGGGACAAGCCCGACTATGGCCCTGGCGTTGTAGTTATGAGCAAAAAAATGCGGGGGGTCATGGAGTTGGCTGATAAAGTCAAGGATGTCAATTCCACCATTTTGCTGCTGGGAGAATCCGGGGTCGGAAAAGAAGTCGTCGCTCAGTACATCAGAAACAACAGTATATTCAAGGACAAACCCTTCATTGCGGTAAACTGCAGCGCCTTTTCGGAACAATTGCTGGAGAGCGAATTGTTCGGATATGTGGGAGGCAGCTTTACCGGTGCAAACAAGGAGGGGAAAAAGGGACTTTTTGAAGCGGCAGAGGATGGAATTTTATTTTTGGATGAAATCGGCGAGATCTCACCACGGATCCAGGTAGAGCTGCTGCGTACCCTGGAGGATAAGTCCATCTGCCGAGTGGGTGATTATCAGCGCATTCCCATCCATGCCAGAATTATCTCAGCGACCAACAAGGATTTAAAGCAAATGGTGCAGGAAAAGAAGTTCCGTGAAGATCTGTACTATCGACTCAATGTGATCTCCATTTCCATTCCGCCGCTGCGCCAGAGAACGGATGACATTTTCCCGCTGCTGTTATTCTATCTGCACAAATATAACCAGATGTATGATACAGACAAACGGTTTACCAAAGCGGCAATTCAACGGCTTCGGCGATACAATTGGCCCGGAAACATTCGAGAACTGAAGAATCTGGTAGAGCGCCTGGTCGTGACCAGCGGAGGAGATTTGATTCGCGAATCGGATTTGCTTCCATTGAGACTGGAGCAGAACGCCTCGGAAGTGGATGTTGGAGAAAACGCGATGTCGCTTCAGTTCGATCAACTTGTCCCCTTGGACTATGCGGTGGAAGAGGTTGAAAAACAACTTTTACTGATGGCAAAGAAGAAATACGTATCCAGCAGGAAGATGGCACAGCATCTGAAAGTGAGCAGAGCTACCGTCTGCCGAAAGTTAAAGAAGTACAATATTTCATTGGAAAAGGATGAATAAAATTATTTGAGGTGAAAAATGGGGTTTGAACGCAGGAGATGGATCTATCTTTTTTCAGGCATGCTGATTGAACTTTGCGCGGGACTTCCATACAGTTGGAGCGTGTTCCAGAATCTCCTGGCCGAAAAATATCAATGGAGCACGGCGGGAACGGCCGGAGCCTATTCTTTTTCCAGTATCTGTATGATCGCCTTTTCGCTGCTGGCTGCGACGCCACTCATGAACAGGATCGGGTTGAGTCGTTTCCTTGCGCTTGGAGGCTTGATATACGCTGCAGGAACTGTGGGTTGCGGCTTGATTCAAGGGTCTTTGGCGGAACTTTATCTATACTATGGTGTATGTATCGGAGTTGGAACAGCGATTCTTTACCCCACGCTGACATCCTATGCTGTTCGGCTGTTCCCGGACAGGCCGGGACTGGCCAGCGGGGTGATGGTAGGCGGCTATGGCTGCGGTCCGTTCGTGATCGCTCCGCTGCTTGCCAAGGTCCATGGAATCACGGGAGATATATCAAAGGCATTCCTGCCCCTGGGAGCATTGTTCGCGATTGTGATTCTCCCCCTCAGCCTGCTGCTTCGCGAGCCTCCGGAAGGGTGGGGGAATGGGGTTCACGACCAGGGTGAAAATGAACAGGCTCAAAACAGCAAAACGGGTATTGCTGGAAAGGAAATCCTGAGACATGGACTTTTTTATCTGGTCTATGTGACCTTTGCACTGGCCATTACCAACGGCACGATGTTGGTTACCCAGGCCTCGCCCATTCTGCGGGATCGTTTCCACATAAGCGTGGCGGCGTCGGCCAATATCGTGGGTGGGATTTCCATCTCGAATACCGTAGGGAGACTTCTGTGGGGGGGAATTTCAGACCGAATCGGACTTGGCAGAAGCACAGTCATGATTCATGTTGCTATGCTGGTTGGATTTGGACTGCTTCTGGTCGGGGACCTATGGCTGAGTATAGGCGCAATGCTTCTCTGTGTATTCTGCTTCGGCGGAGCCTCGACTCTGCTGGCCCCCTGTACAGCGCAAGCCTTTGGGCCGGACCAACTCAAGCAAAACTATCCCATCATGTTTTCTGTTTTTGGCCTGGCAGGGATTCTGGGCCCTGTGGTATGTACCAACCTGGGACATGGAAGCGCGTTCCTGGCTGGAACCGCAGCGGCCGCAGGGGGTGTCGCGGTTAGCGTTATGTACCATAAAGTAAAGGTACGGATGGATACAGAGGCGTGTTAGATGGTTGACAGGAGGGATACCATGACATATGAGCGGCTATTTTCTCCATTAAAAGTCGGAGGTCTTACATTAAAAAATCGGGTTATTATGCCGGCGCTGCATCATCTATATACGCCGGAGGGGTATGCAACTGCGCGACTCAAGGAATATTATTGGCGTAGGGCAGAGGGGGGGCCTGCACTTGTTGTTGTTGGCGGATGTAAATTTGATGACTACGGCGCCTCTCCGGCCATGCTTGATCTGAGCGATGATAAATTTATCCCGGGATACAGGGAATTTACAGACGGTATGCACCAGCGGGATACGCTGGTAGGTGTACAGCTGTATCATGCGGGCGCATACACCAAGCGTGAGTGGATCGGGGGAAAGGAGGCACTTGCACCTTCGGCTGTATTTTCTAAGTTCAGCAAGGAAATGCCGCGGGAAATGACACAGGAGGACATCAGAACGGTCATCCAACGGGAAGTGGAAGCCGCCTTGCGGGCCAGGGATGCCGGTTTCGACCTGGTGGAAGTCTTGGGATCTGCAGGGTATTTGATCAGTCAGTTCCTCTCCCCCATCAAGAATCTGCGTACCGACGAGTATGGCGGAAGTTGGGAAAAGAGGCTTCGCTTTCCAAGGGAGCTGGTGACGGCGCTGAGAGAGGCGCTGGGGCCCGATTTTACCCTCTGCATGCGCATAGCAGGCAATGATTTTGTGCCTGACTCCAACGACAATGATGTGGCGGTGGAATTCTGCAAAGAGATGGAGAAATGTGGAATCGATCTTTTTAATGTCACCGGAGGATGGCATGAGACGAGGGTACCTCAACTTCCTGGAGAACTGCCGCGCGGGGGGTTTTATTACCTAGCGGCTGCAATTAAGGACGCGGTCACTGTGCCTGTGGCGGCCAGCAATCGAATCAACGATCCTGCTGTAGCAGAGAAGTTTTTGGCGCTGGACATCAGTGATCTGGTATGCGTGGGACGGGGAATGCTGGCGGATCCGGACTGGGTAAACAAGGCACGGCGGGGCAGAGCGGGTCAGATCCGGCACTGTGTCGCCTGTAATCAGGGGTGTCTGGCCCGAACATTTTTTGGCAAGCCGATTGAGTGCCTGGTCAATGCAGAATGCGGACGAGAAGCAGAGTTCAGAGGAATCCCGCCGGTTCCGGCAAAAAAATTCTGGTGGTAGGCGGTGGACCGGCCGGCTGCGAGTTTGCCCTACGGGCCAAACAGAGAGGACATTACGTCACGCTTTGGGAAAAGGAGTCACGTTTGGGAGGGCAAATATATATGGCCTCCACCCCGCCTGGGAAAAATGAGTTTAAAACACTCATCGAATTCTATCAGACGATGCTGGCAGAAACGGGTGTGGAAGTGATGCTGGGAAAGAAAGCTACGGTATCGGAGATTTCCAGCGGAGGATTTGACGAGGTCGTGGTCGCCACCGGAATGAAGCCCCGTTTGATGCCGGTCCCGAATGACGGTACGGCGAAGGTAACCACTGCATATGACATATTAGAAGGGAATGAAATTGCCGGACGGCGTGTGCTGGTCGTGGGTGGCGGTTCTGTTGGCTGTGAGACCGCACAGTATCTGGCCAATGAGGGGGCTGCAGATGCGCAAGAGGTGTTTTTCTTGCTCCGCCATGCGGCGGAAAAGGTGGAAAAGGTTATGAACCTGATGAATAACAGTCGCCGCATGGTCACGATTGCCGACATTATGGCAGTCGGGACAGGCTTTGAAGCGGGTACAGGCTGGCCGGTGATGAAAGACCTGAACCGTCTTCATGTGGATCAGCGGCCATTCCATGTTTTGGAACGGATAGAGAACGGTGCAGCCGTTTTAAAGAACCTGAAAGACGGGGGAACCGATAGCGCCATCCCCTGCGATACCGTTGTTCTTGCGGTAGGAGCAGACTCCGAGCGGACACTGGCAGAGGAATTGCAGGAATGTGGATTGCCAGTACATACCATCGGGGACGCAAAAAATGTCGGGAGAATCATGGATGCTATCCGTCAGGCCGCAGAGCTGGCCAAACAGATTTGCTGACAGCGGGATAAATGCTTCTGATCATCCTGCCTCATCATAAGGCTGGCCGCTTATGCGGAGCAAGATAGGATAATCGTAAGTCTTTAATAAATAGGCCTCCCTTTCAGAGCCCTTAAAGCCGTGTGCGGCGGAGGTTACAGTGAGTTTAGGCCAATCGAACAGGCAGATGAATATGCAGCCGGTTGGATGAAGGCCCCGGGGATTTCCCCGGGGCCTTCATCCTGTTATGGCACGGGTGATTGCCCTGACAAAACGGCAAGCACCTGCGTTAGATGCGTGAGCGAATCACCGGAAATCACCAGTATCTGGAAGAACGGCGCTTCTCATTGTTTGCACACGACGAGTTGATCCCATCCGATTTGCGGCTCAAATGCCAGTATAAACTGGACACAAATCAGCAGATGAAAACATGGGCAAGGGAAAACACACCTGGCTTTCTGGACGGTTGAAATGTGCCTGCTGTGGATACGGCGTCAAGGTCAACCGTGACAAAGAGGAATACTACCTGGTGTGCAGCGGCCGTTCTAATCTAAGGGTGTATCATTCATCCATCCAGATAGATCTGCGAGCACTGGAGGCCTCCGTGGAGGCAGAATTGGAGCGGCTTTTGGCGGAATGCGCGGACGTAAGGGAGCAGCCGGAAGACGATCAGCAAAAAGCGGCGGCCCTAGCTGAAATTGATCGGAAGATTAAACGTCTTATATCCGCCCCGGCAGAAAGCAATGATCTGTCGATGGGCTATATCAACCGCACCATTGCAAAACTGGAGAGCCAACGGCAGGTCCTGCTG
Source organism: uncultured Intestinimonas sp. (assembly GCF_944387245.1). Taxonomy (GTDB): domain Bacteria; phylum Bacillota; class Clostridia; order Oscillospirales; family Oscillospiraceae; genus Intestinimonas. The sequence goes on from NZ_CALXEE010000002.1 coordinate 67,361, forward strand.
GCGCAGCAGGCCAGACAGTGCGGCAGTCCCCCTGCAAAATTAAAGCATTTGAAATTTGACCACTGGAGTTTGAGCAGGAAAATCTGCAGCTATACCAGATACACAGGATTGGGGTTGGTACAGATAGAAGGGATACAATCCAGCTTCTGTATATAAAAGACGCCCTGCATACAGTTTTTGACCTAAAGTTGTGTCTTGGCATGGTGTATGGTATATGATATAACAACAGATGAGCGAATCATCGTTTATGGCAGCCCCTGATCTGATGCTAAAAGGGTACACTGCATTGTTGACAGCCGAATCAACACCTGCATGGAGGTAGAAAGAAAGGGAGTTACACATGGATACTACCTTTGAAAAGTTTTTTGTTTCAGATCTGCTGAGGGATATCCCTCTGGAGGAGGTCATGGTAGAAGCTTCTGACAGCGTGATGATTACCAACGGAGACGGTGTCATCTGTGGGATCGGGCATACGATGCTGGAGAACCTCGGAGCAACACCCCAAGAGATCCTGGGATATACGGTGGATGACTTGGTCGCGCAGGGGTACTATGACCGCTCTGTGATTCGGGAGTGTATCAACAAACGCAAAACTGTCAGCGGCTTGCTGAAGGACCGCTTTGATCACAATCTGTTTTCTACGGCAAAACCTATTTTCAGCGAAAATGGCCATATCCGTTTTGTGGTTACCAACACACGCGGCGGCCATGTCCTGGATCAATATCTCAAGGAGTTACAGGAAAGCCGGAACAAATATCAGGGCATTACGGATTATCTGCGCACACGCACCAAAAAGTGTGGAATTGTTGCCCAGAGCTCTGAGATGGTACATCTGATGTCATTGTGCAAGCGGATTGCTGCCACCGATGGAACTGTGCTTTTAACGGGCGAAAGCGGAACCGGAAAAGAAGTATGTGCTACCTATATTTATGAGAACAGCCGGCGGGTACAGGAGACCTTTCTGCCGATTAATTGCAGTGCTATTCCTGCTGATCTGGTGGAATCCGAACTATTTGGATATGAGAAAGGTGCATTTACCGGCGCGGATACAAAGGGGCGGACCGGCCTTTTGGAAGTGGCCAATCATGGGACGGTTTTCCTGGATGAGGTGGGAGAGCTTCCCCTGCATGTGCAGCCAAAACTTCTGCGTTTTTTGGAGACTGGAGAGATCAAACGTGTAGGCGGGAGCAAATACATCTCATCCGATGTGCGCATCATCGCTGCCACAAATCGGGACTTGAAAAAACTTGTGGCACAGCATAAATTCCGCGAGGACCTCTATTACCGCCTGAATGTGGTCCCTCTTCATATCGCGCCGCTCCGTGATCGGAGAGAGGATATCCTGCCGCTGGCAGAATTTTTTCTGAGCCGGTTCAATCGAAAGTATGAAAAGCAGGTAACTTTCCCACAAAAGGTGCAAGATTGGATGATGAGCTATGCCTGGCCAGGCAATGTCCGTGAGTTGAGGAATTTTGTGGAGCGTACGGTGATTACCGGCGTGGAGGAGGATCCAGTGCCGTTGCCTGAGCTGGGGCAGGCTGATGAAAGGCCGGAACAGTCGGATGAGATTCAGGAGTTGCTCCCGCTCCATCAGGCAGTAAAGGAATTTGAGACGGCATATATTCAAAAGGCTGTCCGCGCTTCCAACGGCAATATGACCCAGGCGGCAAAGCTGCTGTGTGTCCACAGGAGCCAACTGTACCGGAAACTTTCCGAACACCAGGCGGAATAGAGCAGATCACAATATGTAGCAAAAATAAGACGTCGCATATTTACAACAATAAGTTTGTTGCAAATATGCGACGTTTTTTGCTGCAATTCCTGGTTTTACAAGGGGTTGCAGTGTTGGCACTGCGTTTGCATATAGATAAGGCCGTAAAGTTCCCAACCGACAGGAAGGAGTGTATTACACCATGGAACAATTTCATAAACACATTCTGACCAGTGAGCAGCAGGACCTTCAGGCCTTTGCGCGAGACTTCGCTACGAAGGAGGTCGCCCCCGTCGTTGCGGAGTGTGACCGGAAGGGCGAGTTCCCACTGGAGGTTTTCCACAAATTCTGTGATGTTGGCTTCAATACGATGTTCCTGCCTGAGGCTTATGGCGGACAGGGCCTGGGGGCCATGGATATGGTGGTAGTCTACGAGGAGTTTGCCAAAGTGGACGCCGGCTTTATCTGCAGCGCAAGTACGGGAGAATTCGGAATTGAGCCCATTCTGGTGGCCGGCACTGAAGAGCAGAAGAAGTATTACATGGATTTTATCCTGCAGGGCGGCCTGGGCGCGTTTGCCCTGACTGAGCCGAATGCCGGTTCTGATGCCGCCGCTACAAAGACCACTGCGGTTCGTGACGGCGATGACTACATTATCAATGGACGTAAGTGCTTTATTACCAGCGGGCCGGTGGCCAATGTTTACAGTGTCTTTGCTTCCACGGACCCCAGCATGGGTGCAAAGGGGATCAGCTGCTTCATTGTGGAGCGTGATCGTCCGGGCGTTTCTGTGGGTAAGGACGAGGACAAGATGGGCATGCGGCTTTCTTGTACGTCGGACGTAATTTTTGAAGATGTACGTATTCCCGCCAAGAACCTGGTGGGCGCAGAAGGAAAGGGATTCGGCCTGGCCATGAAGTGCCTGGACCGCAGCCGGGGCGTGAACTCCTATGGTGCCCTGGGTATTGCCCAGCGTGCGCTGGATGAGGCGGTAGCCTATGCCAAACAGCGGAAAACCTTTGGAAAGCCCATTATCAAGCATCAGGGTGTGCAATTCCTGTTGGCCGACATGGAAGTGGATGTGACCACTGCCAGGGCGCTGCTTTGGCAGTGTGCCCAGATGGTCGATAAGGGTATTTTTGATACGAAACTCGGATCTGTGACCAAGACCTTCCTCAGCGAAATGGCCATGCGGGTCACCACCAACGCTGTGCAGGTCCTGGGCGGCTACGGCTACAGCCGCGAGTATCCGGTGGAGAAGTTGATGAGAGATGCCAAGCTCTGGGCCATTTTTGAAGGCACCAACCAGATTCAGCGAATGGTCATCTCGGGCTGCCTGGCACAGCAGGGGGGCTGATGAGATTGGAGTACGAAAATATCCTTTACGAAGTGAAAGACCAGGTGGCGGTCATTACACTCAATCGCCCGAAGGCATGGAATGCCCTTTGCAGTGAACTTAACCAAGAACTGGAGGATGCGATCCATCGGGCTGATTCCGATCCTGGTGTTCGTGTTCTGATTATCACCGGCGGAAAAAAGGTGTTTGCCGCGGGTGCCGATGTCAAGCAGATGGCCGACGCTACGCCAATGGATGCGGCCAGAACCGCAGAGCAGGGACAGCGAATCAACGAGCTGATAGAATCCATCGGATTACCCGTCATTGCGGCACTGGACGGCCTGGCCCTAGGCGGGGGCTGCGAACTGGCCATGTCCTGTGATTTCCGTGTGGCAGGAAAGAGCGCAGCATTCGGTCAACCAGAGGTAGGCTTGGGCATTCTTCCGGGAGCCGGAGGAACGCAGCGCCTGGCGCTTCTGGCGGGTCCGGGGATCGCCCGGGAGATGGTACTGCTGGGCCGGCAGCTGACTGCGGAAGAAGCTCTGACCTGTGGACTGGTGACACGGCTGGCGGAGGCTGGCCAAGCGCTGGAAGAGGCCCTGTCTCTGGCCGAGACGCTGGTCCGTAAGCCGGCATATGCCTTGGCGCAGGCAAAACACGCCATTGTGGCGGGGCAAAATTTTGGTGTTGGCTACGGAAAGCTGTTTGAGCGGCAATGCTTCTCCCTGACCTTTGCCAACCCCGATCAGACAGAGGGGATGCATGCTTTCTTGGAGCGGCGTCACCCCGAATTTGAAAATCGGCGCTGAGCCGGGATGTTCTTCATGACAAGGAGGCGTATAGTATGAAACTCATTCCCTCTTCACAGGTTGGGGAACTGATCAAAGATAGCTCCAGTATTCTGCTCACGGGAATCACCCTGGGTGGATATGCCGAGGAAGCCTTCATGAAAATCGAAGAGCATTTTCTGGAGACTGGGCACCCCAGAGATCTGACACTTTACTGGCAGGCATCCGTGGGCGATATGAATACCAAGGGATTGAGTCATGTCTGCCATGAGGGACTGCTCACTAAGGGCGTGGGCGGCCACATCAATGGCTGCGGCAAGGTAATGACGGAGTTCTGCAGGGACAACAAAGCCGCTATCTACAACTGGCCTCAGGGCGTATGTGTTGCGATGATGCACGCCATCGCGGCCAAGACCCCGGGTGTTATCACGAAGATCGGCCTGAAAACATTTATGGACCCCCGCTATGGAGGCGGCCGCATGAATGCGGCGGCCACTGAGGACCTTATCGAGCTGGTGAACCTGAACGGCGAGGAATGGCTGCTCTACAAGGCCCCCAAACGGATCGACGTGGCCATTATCCGAGGTACAGTGGCCGATGAGCACGGCAACATCTCCATGACCAAAGAGGGCTACAAGCTGGGGCAGCTGGCTGCGGCCGAAGCCGCCCGCGCCACCGGAGGCATTGTAATCTGCCAGGTGGAGCGCATTGTCAAGGCTGGGACCCTCAATCCCCGCCTCGTGGAGGTGCCCGGCGTGCTGGTGGATTATGTATATGTGGCCGATCCGGAGTACCACTGGCAGACGGCTGCTTCCCGGTTTAACCCGGTGTTTTCCGGCGACTGCAAGGTTCCCCTGGAGAGTATCCCCCCTGTTAAATTTGACGTCAAAAAGGTGATGGCACGTCGGGCCGCCATGGAGCTCCGGGAGGGGTATATCGTAAATCTGGGCATTGGCACCCCCGAGTATATCAGCGCGGTCGCCAGTGAAGAGGGCTGCTCGGATCTCTTTACCCTGAGTACAGAGGCGGGAAACATCGGCGGCGTGCCCACGGTGGGAAACGACTTCGGCTGCTGCTGGAACGGCGAGGCCATGATTGAAACCGCCGGGATCTTTGACATGTACGATGGCGGCAGTCTGGACGCGGGCTGCCTGGGCTTCCTGGAAGTAGGCCCCAACGGCGATCTGAACTCCAGCAAAAAGGAAGGCCTGGGGATCGGTGTCGGCGGGTTCATGAACATCGCGGGCGGCGCCAAACATGTGGTGTTCATCAGCTCCTTTACGGCCGGAAAGCCGGAGTATCAGCTGGGCAACGGCAAGCTGCGCATTGTCCGGGATGGCAGCAAGAAAAAATTCATTCAGAATATCGCGCAGATTTCTTTTAGCGCCGAGGTGGCTTTGGATCAGGGCAAAGACATCACCTATGTGACCGAGCGGGCTGTCTTCAAGCTTACCCGCGAGGGACTGCTACTCACGGAGATCGCCCCCGGCGTGGACCTTCAGAAGGACATCCTGGACCAGATGGAATTTACACCTATTGTGGACAAGAATCTGAAGGAGATGCCGTCTGAGATTTTCCAGGAGCAATGGGGCGGACTGCGTGCCTACATGACAAAGGAGTGATGAGAAATGCCCATTGAGTTCAAATCCTTTGACAGCTTTCACATCGGTGACAAGGCATCACAATCCAAGACGGTCACAGAGGCGGATGTGGTGTTGTTTTCCGGCCTGACAGGTGATTTTAATCCAATTCATCTGGACGCAGAGTACGCAAAAAAGTCCTTCTTTGGTACCCGCCTGGTGCAGGGGATGTTTGTTGCCAGCCTGATTGGAGCCGTTGCGGCGCCGCTCTGCGGCAGCGCCTCCATCAATATGGGACAGACCTTTACCTTCCCGGCACCGGCGCGCATTGGGGATACGCTGACCGCGACCATCGAGGTCATCGAAAAAGTGGAAGAAAAGCATGATCTCATTCTGAAGCTGACCGTAACCCGCCAGGATGGTGTGGTTGTCCTGGATGGCACTAATACTGTTAAGATCATGGACAAAAAGAAAAAATAATCTCAGAGATTTCGAGGAGGAGATTCACCGATGCAAGTGATCAGCTTGATTTGTATTTTGATCGCATTGGCTGCCATGATGTACTTCGGTTACCGTGGAACTCCCATCGTCCTTGTTGCTCCTTTGTGTGGTATCTTTGTCTGTTTGACCAGCGGCATTGACCTTGCAGAAGGCATGGGCACTGTCTATCTGGGCGGATTCGGCAACTGGGTTGGCAGTTACTTCTTTACCCTGTTCACAGGCGCCATTTTCGGCTGCGTGATGACGGATAGCGGAGCTGCCCGCTCCATTGGACTAACTCTGAGCAGTCTGGCCCTAAAGTTCAAGGGACATGAAAAAATCGCGGCGCTCTGGTGCATTCCGCTCCTGTCTTTTGTGCTCAGCTATGGCGGCATCAGCGTATTCGTGGCCTTCTTTACCGTGATCGCCATCGCAAAAGAACTCTTTGAAAAAATGGACATTCCCTGGCGTCTCTACGGTGTGGGTTCTCTGGGTGTCTCCGCCCTGGCCCTCACCATGGCCCCCGGCTCTCCCTCGGTCAACAACAACATTGCCAGCAACTACCTGGGTACGACCGCTATGGCTGCCCCGGTCCTCTCACTGCTTGCCATGCTCATCGCCATCATTCTGGGACACATCTATTTCTCTTGGGAACTGGGAAATGTACGCCGCAAGGATGAGCACTTCCTGCCCACTGGCGCTGAGATCGCCAAGGTCGATCTGCTGAGCAACGCGGGTGCTACGGGTGAATTCAAGGAGATGAATATTTTCGTCGCCCTGATCCCCTCCATCGTCCTGATTGTCCTGCTCAACCTGGTTCACCTCCCCGTATATATTGCCTCCTTTGTAGCCATCCTGGTGGCCTATGTCCTGTTCTGGAACCGTTTGCATACCAAGGTGGCCACCGCCCAGAGAGGCGCTGTACAGGCAATCACCTCCGCCTGCACTGTGGCCCTCGTGGTGGGCTTCGGCTCCGTGGTGTCTGCGACCACCGGCTATCAGGTCATTCTGAACGCGCTGGCAATGATCCCCGACAACCTGGGCTATTTCCAGGTCATCATTGCCGTCAACCTGGCCGCTGGCGTAACAGGTTCTTCCAGCGGCGGCCTGAGCATCGCGCTGGATTCCATGAGCGATCGTTTCCTCAATGTCCTTCACCTGGACCCCGCCGCGGTACACCGCATTGCCTGCATCAGCTCCGGCGGCCTGGATTCTCTCCCCTGCAATGGTACTGTGCTGAACGAACTGGCCATGGCGAAGCTGACGCCCCGTGTCGGCTACCGCCCCATGTTTGTCCTGACCGTCATCACGCCCATCATCACCGCCTGCATCGTCGGACTGGTGGCCACATTGGTAGGGGGTATGTAACTTCATGAATCAAGAGAGGAAAGGGGGATCGTCTCTCTTCCTTCGATGTGTGCTCTGCCTGATTGGCATGTTTCTATACGCGTGCGGCGTTATACTCACCAAGAATTGCGACCTGGGCATTTCTCCTATTACCAGTGTCGCCTACGCGATGTCGCTGATCAGCGGCATCTCCCTTGGCTGGTGTACCTCGCTGTTCAACATCGCTCTGTTTATTCTCCAGAAGGCCCTGCTGAGATCCCGGTATACATGGCGGACGCTGCTGTCTCAGGCTGTCATGAGTATTCTCTTCAGCATTTTTATCGACAGCGCCGGAATCCTGTTGGGTAACATATGCCCGAGTGCTTACGCAAGCCGTATATTGCTCTTTGTTTTCGGGTGCTTTGTACTGGCCGCCGGCATGAACCTTATTCTCCACGCAAAATTTGTTGTTCTCCCTGCAGAGGGCGCAGTGACAGCCATTCAGAACAAAAGCGGTCTCTCGTTTGGTACCACAAAAATCGCCTTTGATGCAGTCATGGTTTTTCTGACGATTGTACTCACCATCGTATTCTTGCATCAGATAAAGGGCATCCGGGAAGGAACGATTTTGGCAGTCATACTGATTGGGAATTTCTCCCGTCTGTTTACGAGAAAGGGGAAGCTCGCAAAATCAACCTCCCCATCAGAGCTGTTAGAAGAGTGATAAAACAGAGAGCAAACCCCTTGCTGTAGAGGAAGAAAGACATTCGATCCGGAAGATCAGAATTTCTGCAGAGCCCATAAGCTGACAGATGGCTCCGGTTCACATAGACCGGGGCCATCTGTTATGTCAGGATAGAAAGACTGTGTGGAACGGCTATGTAGACAGGATGTTCAGAGCTGATCTCTTGTGCCTCTATCCCAGCGGCTTGAACCTGTTTGGGACGTGGACAGTCTGGACTGGAAGGACCTGTCGGCAAGCGAGATCACCCAGCGGGTCACCTCCAAGGTGCAGCCGGGGTCCATCATCCTCTTCCACAATGCCGCCCTACACACCCCGGAAGCCCTGCCCGGTATCATCGAGGCCCTGTTAAAGGACGGCTACACCCTGGTGCCGGTGTCGGAGCTCATCCTCCCCGGGACCTATAACACCGATTACACCATCGACCACACCGGACGGCAGATGCCCTGCTCCCCTGCTGCGGAGGGATAAATAATATTAAGGTAGGACACATACAGACAGCCGCCCCGGCACTCGGACCGAGTGCCGGGGCGGCTGTCTGTTATTTGCCTGCGCACAAATGGGTATGGCTGGCTGTATCAGTTTAGATGAGCGCAAAGTCGGCCTGACAGAAGGCGAATTCACCGTCGCTGATGACCATCTGGGGAATAAACAGCTTGTCTGTTTCAAAGGGCGTGCCGTCAAAGTCCAGGTGGCGGACTTTCTTGTCGATCACCTTGAAGATGGAGATGTCTGCGTAGGCCCCGGGGGCCAGAGTTCCGATCTTGCCCTCCATACCCATCAGCCGGGCGGGGGTGGAGGTAACTGTGGCCAGCGCCTGATCCAGCGGCATGCCCAGCTGGAGGTATTTGGTGACAATGAACATGAGGTTTTTGGTGTAGGGGGAGAAGTTGTATTTGTCGCTCAGCCAGTCGCTGGAGACCACATCGGGCCAGAACCCCTGGGAGACAGCCTCCTTGCAGGTGTTGATATTAAAGTTCATTTTGCCGTTGGCCGCGTCAAAAATGACACCGCGGGCCCTGGCGTCCAGCATGGACTGTTTTACTTTGCCTGTGGCCTTGTCAAAGATGTTGTCGATGCCCACATTCTGATACACATGGCAGTAGATATCTCCCGGGCGCAGGCGGCTCACGATCTCGTCCAGGGGCACCAGGGGCCGGCTCACGTGTACGCATACGCCGATGCCCAACTCCTCGGCCAGTTCCATGGTGTAGTCCATGGCCGCCATGTTGACAGCGACACCCTCACTCATCCGGATCTTGAGGCCTAGGATATTGTCCCGGTATTTTTCCACCAACCGGCGGATGGCCTGGGGACGGAATTCGGGCACGTCGAACTTTTCAATGATATTGTAGTCCGTCTGACCGGAGCCGTACATATTGAGATAGCTTCTGATACGGACCTGGCTGGGGACCACTGTACTGGAGAAAAATGCCTCAAAGTTGGAGCAGCCGGCGGTACCGGCATCCACAGTGGCGGTCACGCCGGTGGCCAGCAGATAGTCCGGGCGGACGCTTACGCCGCTGCCCGCGCGAAACACATGGGTGTGAAAGTCGATCAAACCCGGAAATACATAACAGCCAGAGGCGTCCACGGTCCGGAGCGCCTCATATTCCATCGGCATGTCCACGATCTTGTTGCTGACAATGGCGATGTCCGCGATCCCGTCCAGGCCGCGGGCCGGGTCCACAACATGGCCGTTTTTGATGACGCAATCCAGTTTGGTCATGAAGATCTTCCTTTCCAAATGGGATTCTCCCGGGCTCCGGGCAACAGACATGCTGCGGAGCCCGGGAGAAAATCAATCAGCACAGGCCCAGAGAGTACAGAAGCGTACCAAGCCAGAATGCGAGGATGGGGATGATGCACTGGGAGACAAAGGTGTACTTGTAGGTGTTCTTCATCTCGGTTTTGGCCACGGAGTTGGCCAGCACCACGCCGGAGGCGTGAGGCATGGCGTCCAGACCGGCGGAAGCCGCGCAGCACAGACGGTGCAGGATCTGGGGGTTGATGCCGGTGGAGAGCATGTAGTCGCCCAGAGTGTTCAGGAAGATGTTCAGGCCGCCGGAGGAGGAGCCGGTGATCATGCAGATCACGTTGATGGAGAAGAAGGCCATCAGGATGGGGTTCATCTGGAGGCTCAGCAGCCAGTCCACACAGGACTGGAAGGCGGGAGAGGCCTGCACCACGCCGCCGAAGCCCATAATCATGGAGGTGACCATCAGGGCGTTGAGACCGCTGTTCATGCCGGCGCCCATGGCGTCACGGATCTTCAGACGGTCGTGGAAGAGGATGAGGGCGAGGACGATGGCCAGGACCATGCCCAGGACCACGGCATAGTTGGAGACGGAGACCAGCTGCATGAAGATGAAGATGGACCCGATGAGCACGATGATGGGCAGGAAGGAGGCCAGAGGGCTGGGGAGGTTCTTCACGGCCTCAGCGTCGTTGAGATCGATGATGTGGTCGTCGGGACCGGCCACAAAGTGCTCGCCCTTCGCCGCGCAGCGCTTGGCGGCCCAGGTGTAGAACGCGTAGTCCATCACAAAGATGGCCACGGAGGTGATGGTGCCGATGACGGGAGCGGCGTAGATGGTGGTGCCGAAGGTCTCAGTTGGGATCATGTTCTGCACCGCGGGCACGCCGGGGGCAAAGCTCATGGTGATGGTGGCAGGGATGGCCAGCAGCAGGCCGGGGAAGATGGATTTGGGCAGATCGGCCTCTTTAAAGAGGGCCATGCAGATGGGATACATGGTAAAGGCGATGATGAACACGCCGATGCCGCCATAGGAGAGGACCAGAGTGGTGAGCAGCACGATCAGAATGACCCGCTTCTTGCCGACGGCCCGGACAATGGCATTGGCGATGGAGACGGAGGCGCCGCTGTCCTCCATGATCTTGCCAAAAATGGCGCCCAGGGTGAACATCAGGAACCAGGTGCCGGCGAAGTCTTTAAAAGAGACGGCAAAGCTTTCCGCGAAGGCGGGCCAGATGTCCATGCCGCTGGTCAGAACAATGACCAGAGAGGAAATGAGGGCCACAACGCCCATGTGCCAGCCCTTGAAGATGAGAAAGATAAGCAGGGCCAGCGCTACTACGATACCGATGATACCCAACATAATGTCTCCTCCTTTTTATTTCTTGTCGATCCGGTCAAAATCCACGGCGAGCTGGGCACCCTCCCAGACGCTGCCCACCAGATTGCTGTATCGGGTGAGGTATTTGCCGTGGCCCTGGGTGGGCTTGGGCGTCCACTGGGCCCGACGCCGTGCGAACTCCTCTTCGGAGACATCTACGGAGATCTCGCGGCTGTTGATGTCGATGTGGATCATGTCGCCGTCCTTCAGCAGGCCGATGGGGCCGCCCACCGCGGCTTCCGGAGAGATGTGGCCGACACACGGGCCGCGGGTGGCGCCGGAGAAGCGGCCGTCGGTGATGAGGGCGGTGGAGTCCGAGAGACCCAGGCCCACCAGGGTGGTCATGGCCGCATGCATCTCCCGCATGCCGGGGCCGCCCTTGGGGCCCTCGTAGCGGATGACCACCACATCGCCCTTTTTGAGCTGGTTGTGCTGCATGGCCTCGATGGCCTCTTCCTGGGAATCGAAGATTCGGGCCGGACCGGTGTGGACCCGCATCTGCTCGCACACGGCGCTCTGCTTGCAGACCGCGCCCTCCGGCGCCAGATTGCCCTTCAAAATGGCGATGCTGCCCTGCTCGTGCAGGGGATGCTCCGGTGTGGTGATGACGTCGGAATACTCCGAATGGTTGTGGACCGGGTAGTCGCCGATGGGGATGCCGTTGACGGTCATGGCCGTCATATCCAGGAACTTCTCCCCCAGGGTCTGGATGACGGCCGGTACACCGCCCGCCTCATCAAACTGGAGCATGGAGTACTTTCCGGAAGGCTTCACATTGACCAGGTGGGGGGTGGTGCGGCTGGCCTGCTCAAAGTCCTCGGGGGTGATCTTGTATCCGAATTCCGCCGCGATGGCCGGGATGTGGAGGCAGGTGTTGGTGGAGCCGCCGATGGCCATGTTGACGCGCAGCATGTTTTTGAAGTTGTTTTCCTTGATGATGTCTCTGGGACGAAGGCCCTCCTTCACCTGCCTTACCACAGTGATACCGGAGAGCTTGGCCTCCCGCAGCTTGCGGGAGTATACGGCGTGGGTGGTGGCGGCGCCGGGCACCGTCAGACCCAGGGCCTCTGCCAGGCAGGACATGGTGTTGGCTGTGCCCAGCATGGAGCAGCCGCCGGCGGAGGGGCAGATGGCCTCCTCCATCTCCTTGAGCTCGGATTCACTCATGCCGCCGGCGGTGATCTGGGCGCTGGCCTCCCGGATCTGGTGGATGGCCAGCTCCTGGCCCCGGTACTTGCCGGGCAGCATTGGACCGCCGGGCACGATCACACAGGGGATGTTCAGACGGCCGGCCGCCATCATGGCCGCCGGTACGATCTTGTCACAGGTGGCGATGATGACCATGCCGTCGAGCTGCTGTGCCTCCACCGTCAGCTCAATGGAGTCCACGATGACGTCCCGGCTGGGCAGCACGCTGCACATGCCCACATTGCCCTGGGTGATGCCGTCGCAGATGGCGGTGGTGTTGAACTCAAAGGGGATGCCGCCCTCCCGGATGACGCCCTCCTTGACCGCCTGGGCCACGGAGCGCAGATGGATGTGTCCGGGGTTCATCTCGTTGAATGTGTTGACAACGCCGATGAAGGGGCGGTCCAGCTCGTCCTCCAGGAGCCCTACACATTTCAGGTGGGCGCGGTTTCCCGCGTGTTCCGGGCCCTCCACCACAACCCGGCTTCGATAAGGTTTGTCGTTCATGTTTCCTCCCTCGATTCCGTTTGCTTTGTTTGGAATGGTCACCGGCACATTGTCGTAACCGGGTGACGCCCTCTATCAGAGCAAAACGCATGCCAAATTTCTTGCCGCTGGGGAATTTGACATGAAAAGGGAGCGCGCCTCCTGCATTTGTCCCGATTCTCCCAACAAATCAGGCCAAAAAAACAGGCTGCCCACATGCGGCCGAGGCATGGGGGCAGCCGGAGACAAATGTTTCGAATTAAACATTTTGTTTTCAACGAAACGAAACGTTTTGCGCCGGAATCTTACTTTTCATTTATCTGAAGGGCTTTCATTTTCTTCCACAGCGTCGAGCGGCTGATGCCCAGCAGTGAGGCGGCCGCTTCCCGCCGGTATCCGCAGCGCTCCAAGGCGTGACGGATTCGCTGCGCCTCACTATCGGCGGCGGGCGGGGTGGTAGCCGTGCCGCCGCTGGGCTCCGGAAGCGACGCGGAGGCGTCCGGCGCCGTACCCACACCGGCGTCGCCCAGCACCTCCGCCAGGGCGCGGGCACCGATGTGACGCTGTCGGCAGGTCACCACAGTCCGCAGGCAGATATTCTTCAGCTGTCGGATGTTCCCGTGCCAGTGAATCTGCTCCAAGAGGGCGCAGGCGTCCTCGGTGAGCTGCATGGCGCCGGCGCCGGGCTGATAGTGAGCGGCGTAGGCGTCAATGAAGTGCTGGGCCAAGATGGGGATGTCCCCGGAGCGCTCATTGAGGGAGGGCAGCTGGACCCGCAGCACATCCAGCCGGTAGTATAGGTCCTCGCGGAACCGGCCTTCTTTTACGTATTGAAACAGGTTTTTATTGGTGGCGGCAATGACCCGGATGTCGATGGGGATGATGCGGTTGTCCCCCAGGCGCATGATCTCACGCTCCTGCAGCACCCGCAGCAGCTTGCACTGCAACGCGGTGCTGATCTCGGCCACCTCATCCAGGAAGATGGTGCCGCCGTGGGCCTGCTCAAATAGCCCGGTTTTTCCGCCCTTGGAGGCGCCGGTAAAGGCGCCCTCCACATAGCCGAAGAGCTCGCTCTCCAGGAGATTTTCATGGAGCGCGGCGCAGTTGATGGCCACAAAGGGCTGATTTCGCCGGTCGCTCTGGTTGTGGATGCTCTGGGCAAAGAGCTCCTTTCCGGTGCCGGACGGGCCGGTGATCAGCACGTCCAGGTCGGTGCCGGCATACTGCTTGGCCAGCGCAATGACCCGGCGGAGCTGGGGACTGCCGCCCAGAATGTCGGTGAAGGTATGCTTGGCCTCATATCCGTGGGCGTGAAGCTGTTTCCGGATGCTCTTTTCCATCTGCTGCAGCCGGGTGACATCCTGAAAAGTGATGATGTAACCCCATACACACCCCTTGTTTTCCAGCCTGGATTTGCTCACCGCCAGCTTCAGCGGGCCGTAGGGCACCAGGGTGTTTTCACAGGTGCGGGCGCTCAGGAGCAGCTCCTGGAAGGGGCCGGCCGGAATGCAGGCGGCGGCAGATTTTCCCTCGTCGGAGGGGCACAGGCCCAGGGTGGAGCAGGCCGTATGGTTAAAGGACATCAGACTGCCGTCTACCCCGATCTCCAGAATGCCCTCGTAGGTGTAGTCAAAGATGGTGCGCAGACGCAGGGATTTGCGCTGTTCGATCATCTGGACCTGCACCATTTTTTTGGCCTCGGTGTAGGCCTGCCAGAGGGCCTCCTTCCCCGTGCGGAGCAGGGCGCAGGGAAGCCCCCGGCGCTGGGCGTAGGCGCAGGTCTCCACGCCGCCCAACAGGGCCTCGCAGCCGTCGTCAAGGGCCTCGTCCACCGCGGAAGCCCAGTCCGAGTCAGAGTGCCGCTCATAGCAGCGCACCCGCATGCCCACGATCTCGGCCAGTTCCTCGGCGCCGTAGAGCATATTATGGGCGCCGACGATGGCGATGAGCTTGTCCCCCACTTGGCGCCGGAGCTGCTCCATACTGCGGACAAGATCGTTCCCGGCCACCGGGATCTCCACCAGGGGCGGCTGCTGAAACTGCCGCCGGAACAGCTCTGCCGTGATTCCCCGAGAGATTACCACGTCATAGGTGCCAATCACCTCGGGATCAAACTGACTCCCCGGGGTGACCACCTCCTCCAGTACATACTCCTCTGTAACGGTTTCGAAGTCGTGCTGGAACTGATTGTGCTCGGCAAAGGTTTCGAAGGCTGCCTCAAAAAATCCTTTTTGTGGAAATAAAAGGGCGATGCGTACCATCTGAACTCCCCCTCCGCGGGCATAGCTAAAAAAGTTTTGTACTATCATACCACGATGTTTTTTCCCCACGCAAGGTCAAATTGGGACTTGACAACCATTCCCATGGCTCCTATAATGCAGCCACAATATATGAAATTGAATTTCAAAGAATGAAATAAAAAGGGGGACACAGCGTTGAAGCCCAAGGATTCTGCCCAGGCGGGCAGCCCGAACCAGAGCGTGGCAAAGGCCCTGCAGATCCTGCGCGTTTTTACCCAGCAGACGCCCCGTCTGCGCCTGAAGGACATCAGCCAGCGCACCGGGATCAACCAGGCCACGGCCAGCCGTCTCCTGGCCACCATGCGGGAACAGGGGTTCATCCTCCAGGAGGACGGCTATTACTGCCTGGGCTGGCAGGAGGTGCTGCGGATGGAGGGAGTGGTGCTCCAGTCCATGTCGCTGCGGCGGCTGAGCATGCCCTATCTGGAGCAGCTGGCCCTGTTGCTGCGCAAAAATGTAAACCTGGCGGTGCTGGACGGGACAGAAGTGGTCTATCTGTGCCGGGCCGAGGGGGAGGAGGGCTCCCGTGGCTATTACCACGCGGGTATGCGCCGTCCCGCCCACTGTACCGCGTTGGGCAAGGTGCTCCTGTGCGCCACCCCGGAACAGGCCGCGCCCATGTTTGAGGGGGCGGGTCCCAGGCGCTTTACCTTTTCCACCATCACAGACCGGGAGACCTATCTGGCGGAGCTGGAAAAGACGGCCCTGCAGGGCTACGGCACCGACATGGAGGAGTGCATCCACGGGTACAACTGTGTGGCCGTCCCCATTCTGGGGCTGGACGGCGGCGTGCGCGCCGCCATCAGCGTCAGCGGGGCCTCCAACGAGTTCGGCCTGGATGAGATGCAGCGGCTGCTCCCCCACCTGCGCAACACGGCGCAGAAGATCCTCCTCCAGCTCGGCAGTGGGGAGAATGGCGCGTAGGCGCCGGTACAACGGATGAGTTCTCGGTATAGCTTAATATAGCTTCAATTATGCTTAGGAGGTTCGAAATTATGGCGGTAAAAGGGATTATTCCGGCGCTGGTCACGCCCATCGACGAGGATGAGCGCGTCAACGAAAAGGCCCTGCGGCATCTGCTGGACTACACGGTGGACAACGGGTGCCACGGCGTCTTTATTCTCAGCAGCACAGGGGAATTTTACGGTCTGCGCGAGGAAGAGAAGCGGCGGGCCATTGAGATCACCGTGGACCACATCCACGGCAGAGTGCCCGTCATGGCGGGCGCTTACGGGATCGGCACCAGGGAGGCCATCCGCATGGTGGCCATGGCCAAGGAGGCCGGGGCCGACCTGGTGAGCGTGCTCACCCCCATGATGATTACCCCCAACGATGAGGAGATCTATCAGCATTACCGGGCCATCGCGGAGTCCACGGACCTGCCTGTGACCCTCTACAACAACCCCGACCGCACCCATGTGAACATTTCCGCCAAGGTGGTGGAGCGGCTGGCGGCGATTCCCAATGTGGCCGCGGTGAAGGACAGCAGCGGCGATCTGGGCCTGATGATGGACTATATCCGCCGCACCGCGGACATGGACTTCGACGTCCTGTGCGGCCGGGATATGCTGATCTTCGCCAACCTCACCCACGGCGGCAGCGGCAGCGTGGCCGCCACCGCCAACGTGGCCCCCGCCCTTCTGGTGGACCTCTACAACAAGGTCCAGCAGGGGGACTGGCAGGGCGCCCTGGCCGACCAGTACAAGCTGGCGCCCTTCCGCCTCTCCTTCGGCATGGCCAGCTGGCCGGCGGTGACCAAGGACGCCCTGAACCTCATGGGCTTCGAGGTGGGCCAGCCTGTGGCCCCCATCACCGGCTGCAAGCCGGAAAAGCTGGAGGTCCTGCGGGGCCTGCTGGAGGACCTGGGCGTCCTGGGTCAGAAATAAGTTTAGACGGCGTCAGAAGAAGAGGCTCCCGGATCTATGCAGGACGGGAGTCCGGGATCAGATGATATGAGAAAGGAACGGGATAACCATGGCGAATATTTTTACCATTCCGAACCGCATCGTAGCCGGTGAAGGCGCACTGCGGCTGGCCGGTGCGGAGCTCCCCGCGTTCGGAAAGAAGGCGCTCATCGTAACGGACCCTATGATGGTCAAGCTGGGCAATACCGACAAGGTGACTGGTATGCTGGACTCCATGGGGATTGAGCACGCGATCTATGATGGCATCACCGGCGAGCCCAACCACGAGATGATCGACCGCGGCGTAGCGGTCTATCAGGAGAGCGGGTGCGACTTCCTCATGGCCATCGGCGGCGGCAGCCCCATCGACTCCATGAAGGCCATCGCGGCGGTGGTGGCCAACGGCGGCAGCATCTGCGACTATGTGGGAAAGACCCTGGTCAACCCCATGCCGCCCACCTGCGCCATCCCCACCACGGCTGGCACCGGCAGTGAGGCCACCAGCGTCACCATCATCACCAACCTGCACACCCAGGTCAAAATGATGATTAAGGACCCCGCCCTGATGGTGCGTATGGCCATCGTGGACCCCCAGTTCACCATGACGGCGCCCCCGTCGGTGACGGCCTCCACCGGTGTGGACGCCCTGTGCCACGCCGTGGAAGCCTATACCAGCACCAAGGCCTTCTCCATGTCGGACATGTTTGCCCTCAGCGCCGTGAAGCGGATTTTTGGCAACCTGTACCGGGCCTACGAGTGCGGCTCCGACGGAAAGGCCCGGGAGGAGATGGCCATTGCCTCACTGGAGGCCGGTATCGCCTTCTCCAACGCGTCGGTCACCATCGTCCATGGCATGAGCCGCCCCATCGGCGCTCTCTTCCATGTGGCCCACGGCCTTTCCAACGCTATGCTGCTGGACACCTGCCTCCGCTTTGCCCTGCCCGGCGCGCCCGAGCGTTTCTGTGACCTGGCCAAGGCCATCGGCGTCTACCAGGATGGGATGAGCGACGAGGAGGGCGCGGCCGCCTTTGCGGCGGCGGTCAGTGAGCTGCTGCACAAGCTGAAGATTCCCACCCCGGCCGAATACGGCCTGGACCGGACCGCCTTTTTTGACGCCATTGACAAGATGGCCGAGGATGCCATGGCCAGCGGCAGCCCCTCCAATACCCGCCGGACACCCACGGTGGAGGATCTTAAGGTCCTCTATCGCGCCCTCTGGGACGAGACCAGCTGCTGAAAGGGGAAACAGACGGTGAAAAAAGTTGGATTTGTAGGCGTGGGCGTGATGGGACATGGTATGGTCCGGAATCTGATGTCCCACGGCTTTGAGGTGACCATCTACACCCGTACCAAGGAAAAGGTGGCGGATCTGCTGGGCGAGGGAGTCCGGTGGGCCGACAGCCCCGCCGCCTGTGCCAGGTCCTCTGAGGCCGTCATCACTATGGTGGGCTATCCCAAGGATGTGGAGGACGTGTACTTTGGCGAAAACGGCATTCTGGATGCCATGGCGCCGGGGGGCTACGTCATCGACATGACCACCACCAGCCCCCAGCTCAGCAAGCGGATCGCCGACCGGGCCCGGGAACAGGGGCTGCACGCCCTGGACGCGCCGGTGAGCGGCGGGGATACCGGCGCGAAAAACGGCACCCTTGCCATCATGGTGGGTGGGGAGCGGGCCGATTTTGAAGCCTGCCTGCCCCTCTTTGAGGCCATGGGCAGCAACATCCGCTACGAGGGTCCGGCGGGATTTGGCCAGCATACCAAAATGGCCAACCAGATCGCCCTGGCAGGGGTGATGGCCGGCCTGGCCGAGGCCCTGACCTACGCCCAAAAACACGGTCTGGACCTCCAGACCCTGCTGGACACCATCAGCACCGGCGCGGCGGGCAGCTGGCAGATGAGCAATACCGCCCCCAGGATTCTGGCTCAGGACTTTGCCCCTGGATTCTTTGTCAAGCACTTCATCAAGGATCTCTCCATTGCGGAGGAGGAGAGCCGCGCAGTTCAGACCGACCTTCCTGTCACGAACCAGGTGCTGGCCATGTATCAGGACCTGGCCGACCGTGGGATGGGAGATCTGGGCACCCAGGCCCTGATCCGGTACTTTGAATGAGGTACCGTAAAGAGGTCCCTCGCTTTGTGCCGGTGTGAGCGTGACGCTGCTGTCGGCGAACAAGAGATACAAAGGGCCGGGGCGGCCGCCTTGACATAGGCGGCCGCCCCGGCCGTTTATTCGCTTGCGCCTTTCTCGCTGTGATTATGTATCGTACTAAATTATATATATATATATATTCACGTATTCCTCTCTGTATAGTGCAGCGGAGAATAAATACATGACGAGGCTATATTTTATGTATTTTTATACTTGACGCCCCCCGGGACTTGGTGGTATCATTCATAAATAATATTCCAAGTATGTAAATATTATTCATACGGTATTCAAAGGAAAGAGAATGGTGATGAGCATGAAGAAACAACTGTCCCTTGGGCGGCTGCTGTCACTGGTGACGGCACTTGCCCTCCTGCTGTCTCTGTGCGTGTTCCCCGCATCCGCCGCAGAGAGCACCGCAGCCCCCGCGGCCTCATTTGAGAACACCACGGGCGACAATGGTGAGAACATGATCTCTCTGACCAACAAGCGGACCTTCAAGGCCAGCATCCCGGTGGATATGACCCTGGAGGAGGCTCAGGCCGCCGCCGAGACGGTGGTCTGGTCTCTGGACCGCGACGAGACCCAGACCTATGTGGATGAGACCCTTTACCCCAACCAGTCCCAGGGCGGCGCTCTGGATACCTGGATGTGCAAGGACGGGGAGACCCCCTTCTTCTCCGACATCGTGACCGCTGCTGAGACCGTGGACGATCAGGTCTGCCTGACCGTCACCTTCTCCAACACCGGCTACTTCGGTGAGGACCTCAGCACCCCCCACGTCAACGGCGGCTACTACCTGGACGTGTGCGGCTGGTTCAATCTGACCGCCACCGGCGCCGACGGCACCGTGCTGGGCGCCGTGGAGGGCATCAAGGTCACCCCCTATGACAGCTTCCACACCATGGCCGAGCTGTACAGCCAGATCGATGAGATCGTGGACTATGCCGCCGACAACACCGACCTCTATGTGGAGCGCTTCTCTATGGGTTCCAGCCAGGGCGACAACGGCATGGAGAGCCTGGACATGCCCTACCTGATCGTGGCCAAGGACAAGAGCGTCCTGGACAAGTGGCAGAGCATCAAGGCCCAGGCCGAGAGCGACCCCTCCGGGCTCATCGAGAAGATCGAGAACGGCACCCTGGGCGACTACCAGGTTCCCGTCCTCTACTCCAACGTCCACGCCAATGAGGTGGCCGCCGCCGACGGCGTGCTGACCTTCGCCTGGATGCTGGTGGAGACCGCCGCCTCCGAGGCCGGCACCATCGACTACGACAAGCTCACCGGCTTCACCGCCGAGGGCGAGGCCGAGCTGGCCGCCCAGATGGGCCCCGTGGGCCAGGAGGGCTCCGTGGCCGTGCCCGACCTGGTGGCTGACACCGCCACCTATCTGGGCTACATCAAGGGCCAGAACGCCGACGGCACCACCGCCACCAACTCCACCGTGGTGGACCTGGAGAAGTACTACACCGTGGAGACCGAGACCGTGAACATGGACGAGCTCCTGGACGATGTGTTCTTCATCATCGTGCCCGAGGAGAACGTGGAGGGCCGCACCTATGTGACCCGTACCTCCTCCGGCGGCTTCGACCTGAACCGGGACAACTCTTTCCAGACCCAGGCCGAGACCCAGAACATGACCCGGCTCATCGCCGAGTGGAACCCCGTGAGCTTCACCGAGTTCCATGGCCGTGTCTCCGCCTTCCAGTGCGAGCCCTGCGATCCCCCTCACGAGCCCAACTTTGAGTACGACCTGCTGGCCGAGCACCTGATGGCCGGCGGCGAGGCCCTGGGCATTGCCGCCGTGGCCAACAACGACGGCCACAACAGCTATGTGATCCCCCAGCGTGACTACCTCACCTACACCGGTGAGAAGACCGCCGACGGTGAGGACCAGACCCAGTGGCTGGACCCCTGGGACGACATGTCCACCAGCTACACCCCCCAGTACGCCATGCTCCACGGCACCGTGGCCTACACGGTGGAGGTCCCCGCCTATGACGAGTTCATGGTGCAGGGCGTGGCCTACGGCCAGCTGGGCCAGTCCGACTACATCGCCGCCAACAAGGACAGCTACCTCCTGGCCCAGACCAAGATCTTTGAGCGCGGCGTGACCAACGCCAACTCCGACGCCTATGACCTGGTGGGCCAGTGGTTCTGCGACCAGTACGACGTGGAGGGCGCCGAGTCCGACCTCTTCCGCCCCGAGTATGACGGCGAGGGCCAGAACGGCAACTTCTACCCCGAGTGCTACATCATCCCCATGGACGGCGCCAACCAGTCCAACCTGCAGGACGCCGCCGACATGATGGTGTACCTGACCCGCAACGGCGTGAAGGTCAACCTCACCGAGAAGGCCTTCACCTATGACGGCGTGGAGTATCCCGCCGGCACCCTGATTGTCTCCATGTACCAGGCCAAGCGGAGCGTGGCCAACGGCGTCCTCTATGACGGCACCGTCATCACCGAGTGGCCCGTCCTCTACTCCGAGGGCATCACCGCCTTCGACAAGACCCGCGGCTTCGACATGGTGGTGTGCGCCGAGCCCGCCGCCTATGAGACCATCGCCGCCGCCTGCGGCGACGCCATGGACTACGAGGACACCCTGGCCTACGTGGACACCCTCAACTCTTCCTTCACCGGCGTGGAGAACGCCCGGGTGGTGCTGATGAATTCCTCCGAGGACTCCACCGCCGCCGTCAACGCCCTGCTGAAGGCCGGCAAGGCCGTCTCCCTCATCACCGAGGGCGAGTACAAGGGCAGCTTCCTGTGCTCCTACGCCGACTGGCAGAGCGTGGCCGATGACTACCTGATCTCCGGCGTCGGCGTGGAGGAGGCTCCCGCCGCCCAGGTCATCGCCAAGGCCCCCGCCATCTACATCTCCGGCAAGCCCGCCGATAACGACTCCGGCTTCGTCAAGACCACCCTGGTCAGCGGCGCCTACGAGTACAACTACGACCGCCAGGCCATGGAGATGCTGGGCTTCACCGTCACCGACGACGCCTCCCAGGCCGACCTCATCATCGGCGCCGCCGCCCTGGACGACCAGGCCCTGGCCGCCGTCAAGAGCGGCACCCCCTACATCGGCTACGGCTATGACGCCATGCAGTCCGCCACCGGTCTCTTCGCCGAGGGCGAGTTGGTGTGGGAGTGCGTCAGCGACAACGCCATGGACGCCCTGGCCTATGTGACCTACCCCACCGACAGCCTCATCACCGCCAGCTATGTCTCCGAGGGCGACGACATCCTCTACGGCTACGGCGCCGGCTACTTTGCCGCCATCCCCGAGGGCGCCCAGGTGCTGGTGCAGCTGGACGGCTCCAAGGAGCTGATGGAGGGCTTCCTCCCCTCCAACGGCGAGCACTACGCCGACTTCCTGGACGACTCCATCCAGGCCATCGCCTATGAGGGCGCCGGTCTGGATGTGGTCCTCTTCGCCAACACCCTCACCAACAAGGTCCACCAGCGGGATGAGTTCAACTTCGTCTCCAACGCCGCCTTCGTGAGCGTCATGGACGGCGAGGCCGCCGCTCCCGTGGAGACCACCGGCTTCACCGACGTGGCCGCCGACGCCTGGTATGCCGACGCCGTGGCCTCCGTCACCGAGCTGGGCCTCATGAACGGCACCAGCGAGACCACCTTCGCCCCCGCCATGGACACCAGCCGCGGCATGCTGGTCACCATCCTGGCCCGCTGCGCCGGCACTGACACCACCGTCAGCGACGTCTGGTACGCCGACGGCCAGGCCTGGGCCGTGGCCAACGGCGTGTCCGACGGCACCAACATGGAGGGTACCCTGACCCGCGAGCAGCTGGTCACCATGCTGTGGCGCTACGCCGGCAGCCCCGCCGCCGAGGGCGACCTGGCCGCCTATCCCGACGGCGCTTCTGTGAGCAGCTGGGCCGCCGACGCCGTGGCCTGGGCCGTGGAGAGCGGCCTCCTCACCGGCAGCGACACCGGCGCCCTGAATCCCCAGGGCAACGCCTCCCGCGCCGAGCTGGCCACCCTGATGGTCCGCGCCAGCGCCCTGCTCACCGCCGACGCGGAGTAATACCGTCTCTTATCCTGGAAAAAGGCCCGGGACAGCAGCGCTGTCCCGGGCCTTTTGGCTCCGCCCGGCGGACTTGACACCTCTTATGGCATTGACTACAATGAGAGCAACCAAAGAGACCGTCCCGCCGGGCAGCGGCGGGGGCGGATACAGACAAGGAGGTTTTTGTGTATGGAGATCCGCAGCAAAACCGTCATCTATGCCATGTCCCCGGACAATCCCCCCGCCGCCCGGGCGAAGAGCGGGGCCACGGTGTGCTTTGAGACCATCGACTGCTTTGGCGGGCAGATCACCAGCCTGGAGCGGCGGCTGGGCGGCCTGGACTGGGACAACATCAACCCGGCCACAGGGCCCCTCTATGTGGAGGAGGCCCGGCCCGGCGACGTATTAAAAGTGGAGATTCTGGACATCGCCCTGGCCGACCACGGGGTCATGACCGACGCCCCCAACGAGGGGGTCATCGGGGCCGCCCTCACCGAGGAATCCACCAAGCTCATCCCCGTCCGGGACGGCCGGGTGGTCTTTAACGACAAGCTCTCCTTCCCCGTCCGGCCCATGATCGGCGTCATCGGCACCGCTCCGGCGGCGGGGGCCGTTCCCACCGGCACTCCCGGCCCCCACGGCGGGAATATGGACTGCAAGCGCATCGGCCCCGGGGGCACCCTCTACCTGCCCGTGGCGGTGGAGGGGGCTCTCCTGGCCATGGGAGACCTCCACGCCGTCATGGGGGACGGCGAGGTGGTGGTGTGCGGCGTGGAGATCGCCGGGCGGGTCACCGTCCGGGTGACGGTGCTCCACGACTGCCCCCTGCCCACCCCCTTCCTCACCACGGAGACGGCCTTCATGACCATCTCCTCCGCGGACACCCTGGAGATCGCCGCCTCCAACGCCACCCTGCGCATGCGGGAGGTCCTCATCCATCAGGTGGGCATGGAGGAGCACGAGGCCGGCATGCTGCTGAGCGTGGCGGGGGACGTGCGGATCTGCCAGATGGTGGACCCCCAGGTGACCTGCCGCATGGAGGTGCCCCTGGCCGTGGCCTCGGCCTACGGCTATGCCTTCCCCTGAAATAAAAAACAGCCCGATCCCTCTATGGGATCGGGCCCAGTCTGTCGAGAAACCCGGCATATGCGTCAAGCATAAGCCGGGTTTCTTGTGTATAGCTGCCAAAGAAGGATAA
>NZ_CALXEE010000003.1 GCF_944387245.1 uncultured Intestinimonas sp.
AAATATAAAAACAGTGTACCTCATTGCATGGCATTTGGCAAGTAAAAAAGGAGACATCCCAAGAGGATGTCTCCTTTGAGCCTGTCGACAAAGTCGACAGGCTCTCTCGCACGTGCAAGCACGTGCTCGAAGAGATGCAGGCCGCTGCGCGCATAATTTGTCCGGAGCGGCCAAATTCCACACTTGCGGCCTGAGAAGTGTTTTTTCCGAGGCACATGTCCCCGGAAAAAACAGATTTGACTTGATTCCGTCGTCTGCGGACGACGGAACTCTGCGAGGCTCTTGCATACGATTTGACATATGGGCACTTTTTCGACAGAGTGAAAGGAGACATCCCAAGAGGATGTCTCCTTTGTGTGTGAGCGGTCGGCTCAGAGGCCCAACTCGATCCAGAGGTCGTTGTAGAGGGTGCGGGTGGCCTCGGGGAGGACCAGGTAGGACTCGCAGCGGTCCAGTACCTCCTGAGGAGCGGCCATGATCTCATAGAGCTCCATGTCCAGAGGCTCGCCGTAGGTCTCCTCATAGTAGGCGGGGTACTGCTCCAGGGCCTCGGTATTGGGGGAGGCGTACCAGATGTAGTCCATGTTGGCCAGGTTGGCTTCGGTGGAGGCCAGGAAGTTGATCCACTCGTGGGCCTCGTCCACGTTCTGGGCGTCCTTGAGGATGCACATGGCATCCACGAACCAGTTGGAGCCCTCCTCGGGGACCACGTAGGCCAGGTCGGGGTTGTTCTCCAGCATGGTCAGGTAGTCGCCGGCATAGTAGGTGGCGATGGCGGCGTTGCCCTGCTCCATCTTCTGGAACACCTCGTCCATGACCTTGCCCTGATAGACACCCTTGGACACGGCGTCGGAGAGGAGCTGGAAGGCCTCCCGGATCTGGGCCTCATCGGTGGTGTTCACGGAGTAGCCCAGGTAGTAGAGGGCCATGCCCAGGGCGTCCCGGGAGTTGTTGATGAGGAGCACGTCACCGGCATACTTCTCGTCGAACATGGCGCTCCAGCTGGTGATGGGCTCATCCACCATGGTGGTATTGTAGATGATGCCCAGGGTGCCCCAGGTGTAGGGGACGGTGTAGAGGTTCTCGGGGTCGTAGGACAGGTTCTTGAACCGGGCGTCGATCTTCTCAAAGTTGGGGATCTTGCTGTAATCCAGGGGCTGGAGCATATCCTCCTCGATGAGCTGGGAGATCATATAGTCAGAGGGGCAGATGACATCATAGTTGGCGCCGCCGCTCTTGAGCAGGGAGTACAGGGCCTCGTTGCTCTCAGCGGTCTGATAGTTGACCTTGATCCCCGTCTCCTCCTCGAATTGAGTGATCAGGTCTTCGTCGATGTATTCGCCCCAGTTGCACACATTGAGCACGCGGTCACCGGTATCGGCGCTGCCTTCACTGCCGCTGCTGACTGGCGTGCTGGTGTCGGTGCTCACTTGCTCCACGGAGCAGCCGGTCAGGAACAGGCCCATCGTCAGGGAACCGGCGAGGGTCAAGGCTACGAGTTTCTTCAATTGATCATTCCTCCAGTTGAATAGGTGATATTATCTTCAGGCCCCTTGGGCCAAAAGACCTCAGTCGAACCGCTGCGCGGCGGCGGCCTTTTCCGCCCGGGCCTCCCGGACATTGACGATGACCAGCAGGATGAGCACCGTCACGAAAAGCAGGGTGGACACGGCGTTGATCTCCGGACTCACCCGCTTCTTGGTCATGCCGTAGATGGCCATGGCCAGGGTGGAGGTAGCGGAGCCGGCAGTGAAGTAGGAGATAACGAAGTCGTCCACGCTCATGGTGAAGGCGATGAGGGCGCCGGAGACGATGCCGGGCATGATCTCAGGCAGAATGACCTTCCAAAAAGCCTGGAACCAGGTGCAGCCCAGATCCTGGGCGGCGTCCACCAGGTTCTTGTCCATCTGCCGCAGCTTGGGGCCCACCGACAGGATGACATAGGGGATGTTGAAGGTGATGTGGGCGATGAGCAGGGTGCCGAAGCCCAGGGTGAGCCGGGGAAAGGTGACGCGGTAGACCTCGCCGAACAGGCTGAAGGTGATACGGTAGTTTTCGGCAAACTCGTTCCAGAAGCCGAAGACCGCCACAAAGAGCAGGCACAGGCTGACGCCGGTAACGATATCGGCGTTCATCATGGGGATGGAGTTCACCGTCATCAGGGGGTCCCGCCACCGGCGGCGCATGGCATAGAAGCCGATGGAGGCGAAGGTGCCGGCCACGGTGGCGATGGCGGTGGCCAGCAGGGAGACCAGCAGGGTGGTGTAGATGCTCTGCATGATCAGCCGGTCCTGGAAGAGCTCCACATACCAGTGGAGGGAGAAGCCCTTCCAGACCACGCTGCTGTTGCCGGAGTTGAAGGAGAAAACGATGAGCAGGAGGATGGGAGCGTACAGGAAGAGAAAGACCAAGCCCATGAACAGCCGGTTCATGAAACCGTTTTTCTTTTGCAGACTCATAGCAGCACCGCCTGTTCCTCGCCCTCGCCGAAGTGGTTCATGACCCACATACAGACGATCACGATGAGCATCATCACCAGGGCGATGGCGCTGCCCAGGTGGGGGTTGTAGGCTCCGCCCAAGAACTGCTGCTCGATGAGGTCGCCCAGCAGCATCTGGGCGCCGCCGCCCAGCAGGCGGGAGATGGCGAAGGTGGACACCGAGGGGACGAACACCATGGTCACGCCGGAGAGGATGCCGGGGAGGGAAAGGGGGAAGATCACCTTCCGGAAGACGGCGGTGGAGTTGGCCCCCAAATCCCGGGCGGCCTCCAGCAGGGAATTGTCCAGCTTGACGATGACAGAGTAGATGGGCAGGATCATGAAGGGCAGGTAGTTATAGACCATGCCCAGCACCACGGCGCCCTGGGTGCCGATCATGTGGAAGTACTGGATGTCGGTGCCGAAAATGGCATTGATGAGGTCAAAGAACCCGATGGCGGAGAAGAACTGGTTGATGAGACCGTTTTTCTCCAGGATGGACATCCAGGAGTAGGTCCGCAGCAGGAAGTTGACCCACATGGGGAGCATAATGAGCATCATGCCCACCCGCTGGAACCGGGGACCCTCCTTGGCCATGATATAGGAGAGGGGATAGCCGATGAGGAGACAGACGAAGGTGGCGATGATGGCCAGCTTGAAGGAGCGGGTAAAGATGACGGTATAGGTCCCCATCCGGGCAAAATTGTCCAGGGTAAAGCCGCCGCTGGCGGTGCTGAAAGCGTAGATCACCACCATGATGATGGGGGCGACAACAAAAAGGGCCATCCAGACCACGTAGGGGATGGCCAGGAGGGGGCGCTTACTCTTCTTCATGGCCGTCCTCCCGGAAGCTCTCCTCCTGTTCAGGGTCGTAGTCTGCATCGCCGATCTCATCATATTCCTCGGAATAGGAGGAATAGTCGCCGAACATGCCGGAATAGGCGCTCTTCTTCATGACGTGGATGCCGTCGGGATCGATCTTGATGCCGATGTGGCTGTCCACGGGGCAGAAGTCGGTGGTCTGGATGAGCCACTTGAAGCCGTAGAAGTCCACGATGGTGTCATAGTGGACGCCTTTGAAGGTGACAGAAGTGACTGTGCCCTTCAGCTGGCCGCTGGCCTCGTCCACGATGTCCACGTCCTCGGGCCGGATGACCACGTCCACCGGCTCGTCCTTGGCAAAGCCCTTGTCCAGGCACTGGAATTTCCGGTTGAAGATCTCCACCACCCCGTCGGCGCGCATGATGCCGTCGATGATGTTGGACTCGCCGATGAAGTCGGCCACAAAGGCGTTTTTGGGTTCGTTATAAATGTCCTCAGGGGTACCGATCTGCTGTATACGGCCTCCATCCATGACCACCACCGTGTCGCTCATGGCCAGGGCTTCCTCCTGGTCGTGGGTCACGTAGATAAAGGTGATGCCCATTTCCTGCTGGATGCGTTTGAGCTCATTCTGCATATCTTTTCGCAGGCGCATATCCAGGGCGCCGAGGGGTTCGTCCAGAAGGAGCACCTTGGGCTGGTTCACCAGAGCCCGGGCGATGGCCACCCGCTGCTGCTGGCCGCCGGACAGGGCGGAGATGGAGCGCTTTTCAAAGCCCTTGAGGTTGACGATTTCCAGCATCTCCATGACCCGGCGGCGGATCTCCGCCTCGGGGATCTTCACCTTGCGGGTGACCGGCTTGCCGTTGACCTGGGTGGTCTCGGTGCTGCCCAGACGAAGGCCGAACGCCACGTTCTCGAACACATTCAGGTGGGGGAACAGGGCATATTTCTGGAATACGGTGTTCACCGCCCGTTTGTGGGGGGGAACATCATTAATCCTCACGCCGTCAAAAAAAACGTCGCCAGAGGTGGGGGTGAGAAAACCACCGATGATACGCAGGGTGGTCGTCTTGCCGCACCCGCTGGGACCCAGCAGCGTGAGGAATTCCTTGTCATTGATATAGAGGTTTAAATGATCCAGTACAATGTCATCGTCGTAAGACATGACGCAGTCCGTCAAACGGATGAGCTCCTTGGACATTTATCACCCTCCTCTCCAAATGATAGCCAG
This sequence comes from uncultured Intestinimonas sp., assembly GCF_944387245.1. GTDB lineage: Bacteria > Bacillota > Clostridia > Oscillospirales > Oscillospiraceae > Intestinimonas. The sequence continues at coordinate 4,536 of NZ_CALXEE010000003.1, forward strand.
ATTCCGACGGAAAATGGCAAGGTACAATATATAATGTCTCCCCTGAAATGTCAATGGATTTCCCGCAATTTTACAGGGTATTTTTCCGGGGCTGACGGGGGAAATATTCCTCTACAAAATCAACCTGTTCCACCTGCCAGCTTTTTCCGTTGAGGGGCTCCAAAACGCCGGCGTCGGTGGTGAAGGAAAAGACCAATTTATAGGACCAGAGTGCCTGGAACTTCCGGTCATAGCGCTTGTTGTCCCGGTTGCGGCCGTACTTGCCGTCGCCCAGGAGAGGGTGGCCGGCGGCGGCAAACTGGGCGCGGATCTGATGGGTGCGGCCGGTGATGAGCTCGCACTCCACCAGGGAGAGCCCATTCTGCACCTTCAGGGTCTTGTAGAGGGTGACGGCGGTCCGGCCGCCGGGCACCGGCGTCTTGTGGACGGTGACCTGGTTTTTGCTCTCGTCCTTGGAGAGAAAGCCCTCCAGCTTGCCCTCGGGCGGGTTCATGCGGCCATGGATGGCGCACAGGTAATACTTTTCGATCTCCCGGTCCTTGATCTTCTGGTTCATGATGCGCAGGGCCTCGGCGGTCTTGGCGGCGATGACGATGCCGCCGGTGTTCCGGTCGATGCGGTTGCACAGGGCGGGGGTGAAGGAGTGCTCCTGACGGGGGTCCCACTCCTTTTTTTGATAGAGGTAAGCCTGGATGTGGGTGATGAGGGTGTTGACATACTCCCCCTGGTCGGGGTGGACCAGCAGGCCGGGGCGCTTGTTCACCAGGAGGATGTGCTCGTCCTCATAGACGATGTCCAGCTGGGGCTTGAAGACGGAGAGGAAGGCGTTCTCCGGGGCGGGGGCGTCGAAGAACTCGTCGTTGATGTAGAGCTGGAGTACATCGCCCACCGCCAGACGGGTGTCCCGCTTGGCCCCCTTTCCGTTGAGCTTCACCCGCTTGAGGCGGATGTATTTCTGGGCCAGGGGAGCGGGGAGGAGGGGCAGGGTCTTGCCCAGCCAGCGATCCAAACGCTGCTCGGCGTCGTTTTTTGTCACGGTAAACTCTCTCATGGGGACCTCCCGGTTGTGGTAGTTGCATACACTCTATCATATTTTAGAAAAAAAGTGAAGAAAGTATTTGACATTGACAGAACTCTTGACTATAATATTTGACGTGCCATTATGCGAGGTGTGCCATGCGACTGAACCTGAAGAACATCATCAATGTGCCCGGAGGCGTGTGCCCCTTCTCCTATGAGTTGGATCTCTCCGACCTGGAGTTCGGCGGCGCCCACCCCATCGACCAGCCGGTCCTGGTGACCGGACAGGTCCGCAACATGGCGGGTGCGCTGGTGCTGGAGGGAACGGCCGCCACCACGCTCCATCTTGTCTGTGACCGGTGCGCCAAACCGTTCGCCCGGGAGAAGACGGTCCGCTTGGAAACGCTGCTGGCCCAGGAGCTGGCCGACGAGCGGAGCGACGACGAGATCGTCCTGCTGGACGGAGACGAGGTGGATCTGGACGACGTGGCTACCACGGCGTTCGTCCTCGCAATGGATAGCAAGAACCTCTGCTCAGAGGACTGCAAGGGCATCTGTCCCGGGTGCGGCGTTGACCTCAACGTGGAAGCATGCCGGTGCAAGCCCGAGGTAGACCCCCGGCTGGCAGTACTTGCCAAGCTTTTGGAGGACAAAGAGAGCGAGTAAACTAGCAGTACCCGCGCAGGGTATTCAAGGAGGTGTCACAAATGGCAGTCCCTAAGTCTAAAGTATCCAAGCAGCGTCGGAACAAGCGCCGGAGCTCCGTGTGGAAGCTGGAGACCCCCGGTCTCAACAAGTGCCCCAAGTGCGGCGCTTACCGCCTGCCTCACCGGCTGTGCAAGTCCTGCATGACTTACAATGGCCGTGAGTTCGGCAAGGTCGAGGCCACCGAGTCCAAGGCCAACTAAACAGGCAAAAAGAAATGAGGGGGCAACCCCTCTTTCTTTTTGCCCTTCTGCAAGAAGGGATGCTTTCCTCTTCCATTTTGCCTGCAATTCGGGTACAATAAGACGAGTAACGGATAAGGATGTGAGCCTGTGAGCACGAAAATACGTTCGGTGGACAGCGGCAGCCCGGCGGAGCGGGCAGGCGTCCGCCCGGGGGAGACCCTGCTGGAGATCAGCGGCCACCGGGTGGTGGACGTGCTGGACTACAAGTTTTACGGCTACGACGCCAGGCTCACCCTGACGCTCCAGGGGGAGGACGGCCAGCGGCGGACGTTGAAGCTCCGGAAGGAGGAGGGGGAGGACCTGGGTCTCAACTTTGAGACCTACCTCATGGACCGGGCCCGCTCCTGCGCCAACCAGTGCATCTTCTGCTTTGTGGACCAGATGCCGCCGGGAATGCGGAAGACCCTCTATTTTAAGGATGACGACGCCCGGCTCTCCTTCCTGCTGGGCAACTATATCACCCTCACCAACCTCTCTCAGCGGGAGATCCAGCGGATCTGCGATCTGCGGGTGAGCCCGGTCAATATCTCCGTCCACGCCACCGACCCGGAGCTGCGTACCGCCATGCTGAAGAATCCCCGGGCGGGGGAGTGCCTGGACGTCATGAAGCGGCTGGCGGCGGCGGGGATCGAGATGAACTGCCAGGTGGTGGCCTGCCCCGGCGTCAACGACGGCCCCGCCCTGGACCGCACCCTGCGGGAGCTTGGGGAGCTCTATCCCCAGGTGAACAGCGTGGCGGTGGTGCCGGTGGGGGTGACCAAATTCCGGGAGGGCCTGTGTCACATCGACCCCTATACGCCGGACCAGGCCGCCGCCCTCATCGATCAGGTGGAGGCCTTCGGACGGGCCTTCCAGGCCGGACACGGCACCGCCCTGGCCTGGTGCTCCGATGAGTTCTACCTCATCGCCGGCCGGAAGCTGCCGGAGAAGTCCTATTATGAGGACATGGCCCAGCTGGAGAACGGCGTGGGTATGCTGCGGCTGCTGCTGAGCCAGGCCGCTATGGCCCTGGAGGACCAGGACCCCGGGGCCGCACCTCCCGCCTTTTCGGTGGCCACCGGTGTGTCAGCGGCGCCTTTTGTGCAGGAAATCGTTGACATGTGCCGGGAAAAATGCGATAAAATAAGGGGAAAGGTCTATCCTATCCGTAACCGTTTCTTCGGCGAGACCATCACGGTGTCGGGACTCATCACCGGCGCCGATCTGGTGGAGCAGCTCAGGGGGGCGGAGCTGGGGGAGGCGCTCTATATCCCCGCCAACATGCTCCGGTCCGGGGAGCGGGTCTTCCTGGACGACGTGACGGTGGAGGAGGCCCAGGCCGCCCTGGGCGTCCCCATCATCCCTCTGGATGAGGAGAGCGGCTTCGACCTGGTGGACGCCATCTTCGGCCTGCCGGTGGAGCACACCGGCCATGTCCTCCCGCCGGAGGAGGAATACTACCGCTACAATCCGTAAGGAGTATCAATAGAAAGGATGTGCCGCCAATGAAACCTCTTGTGGCCATCGTTGGACGCCCGAATGTGGGGAAGTCCATGCTGTTCAATAAACTGGTGGGCAAGCGCCTCTCCATCGTGGAGGATACCCCCGGCGTTACCCGTGACCGGCTCTATGCCGAGGCAGAGTGGTGCGGCCATACCTTCGACATCGTGGATACCGGCGGCATCGAGCCGGGTACCGACAGCGAGATCCTGACCTTCATGCGCAAGCAGGCGGAGATCGCCATCCAGAACGCTACGGTCATCATTTTCCTCTGTGACATCAAGACCGGCCTCACCGCCTCCGACCAGGAGGTGGCCAACATGCTCCTGCGCTCCCGGAAGCCGGTGGTGCTGGCGGTGAACAAGATGGACCAGGTGGGTGCCACCAACCCGGACATCTATGAGTTCTATAACCTGGGCCTGGGCGACCCCATTGCCGTCTCTGCCGTCCATGGCCACGGCACCGGCGATTTGCTGGACGCCTGCGTGCAGTACTTCCCCGAGGAGGAGGAGGACGACACCCCCGACGACGTGGTCAAGGTGGCCGTCATCGGCAAGCCCAACGTGGGCAAGTCCTCCCTCATCAACCGCATCCTGGGGGAGGAGCGGGTCATCGTCAGCAATATGGCGGGCACCACCCGGGATGCTGTGGACAGCTATTTTGAAAACAAGCAGGGCAAGTACCTCTTCATCGACACCGCCGGTATGCGGAAGAAGTCCAAGGTGGACGACCGCATCGAGAAGTTCTCCGTCCTCCGTGCCACCATGGCCATTGAGCGCAGTGACGTCTGCCTCATCCTCATCGACGCCAACGAGGGGGTTACTGAGCAGGACACCAAGGTGGCTGGTCTGGCCCATGAGGCGGGCAAGGCCTGCATCATAGTGGTCAACAAGTGGGACGCCATTGAGAAGGACGACAAGACCATGGACCGCATGCGGGAGGAGGTCCGCCGGGACCTCTCCTACATGACCTACGCCCCCATCGTCTTTATCTCCGCCCTCACCGGCCAGCGGGTGAACCGACTCTTTGAGCTCATCAACTACGTCAACGACCAGGCGGCCATGCGTATCACCACCGGCATGCTCAACACCCTCCTGGCCGACGCCACCCAGCGGGTCCAGCCTCCCACAGACAAGGGCCGCCGGCTGAAGATCTTCTATATGACCCAGGTGGGCGTGAAGCCTCCCCACTTTGTCTGCTTCTGCAACGACGCACAGCTCTTCCACTTCTCCTATCAGCGGTATATCGAAAACCAGATCAGAGCCACCTTCGGTCTGGAGGGAACGCCGGTGCGGCTGACCATCCGGCAGAAAGGCGATAAGGAGGAATGACGGATGGCACCAATGAACTCAGAGGTCTCTCAGGGCTTTCTTTTCCTGGCTGGAGTATTCTTTGGGGTGGCGGCAGTTGCCTACTTCCTTGGATGCTTCAATGGTGCGGTCATCGTCTCCAAGTATATTCTGCGCAATGACATCCGCAACCACGGCAGCGGCAACGCTGGACTGACCAATTTCCACCGGGTGTTCGGAGGCGGGCTGACCTTTGTGGTCATCCTCTGTGACGTCCTCAAGGCGATCCTCGCCGTTTTGATCGGAACGATGGTCATCGGTACGGTGGTGGGCGGCTGGATGGGGCCCGTTCTGGGTAAGTATTGGGCCGGCCTCTTCTGCCTGCTGGGACATATGTTTCCCTGCATGTTCCAGTTCAAGGGCGGAAAGGGTATCCTCTCCGGCGGTACCATTGCCCTCATGCTGGATTGGCGCATTGCCCTGGTGGTGTGGGGAGGATTCCTGATCCTCACCGCGCTGACCCGCTGGGTGTCCCTTGGCTCCTGCTGGGCGGGAGCGTCCTTTCCGTTTGCCACTTGGTTTGTCTATCATGATGTGATCCTGCTCCTGCTTGCCATCCTGATCGGCGGCCTCATTCTCTGGAAACATCGGACCAATATCGGTCGACTTTTGAAAGGTGAGGAGAACAAGCTTACCTTTCACAAGAAAAAGGAAACGGGGGTATAAATAACCGTGAAGGTAGCTGTCATTGGTTCTGGCGGCTGGGGCACAGCTCTGGCGATGCTGCTTTTAGAAAATGGAAATGATGTGACGCTCTGGTCCTATTCAGAGGAGGAGTCCAAAGTCCTGCGGGAGACAGGGGAGAACCCCATGCTCAAGGGTGTGCCCCTTCCCAAGGAGCTCAAGTTTACCACCGATCTGGACTGCGTCGCCGGCTGCGGCGTGGTAGTCCTGGCCACTCCCTCCTTCGCCGTGCGGAGCACCGCCCGGCAGATGGCGCCCCACCTGACGGCGGGCACCGTAGTGGTGTCGGTGTCCAAGGGCATCGAGAAGGAGACCTCCACCACACTTACCGAGGCCATCCACGAGGAGCTGGGCCCGGACTATCCGGTGGTGGCTTTGTCCGGCCCCTCCCACGCCGAGGAGGTGGGCCGAGGCGTCCCCACGGCGGTGGTCTCTGCCTCCAAGGACCAGAAGGCCGCCGAGCTGGTCCAGGACCTCTTTATGAACCCCCGCTTCCGGGTCTACGCCTCCGACGACGTGACGGGCGTGGAGCTGGCCGCCGCGCTGAAAAACGTCATCGCCCTGTGCGCCGGCTGCTGTGACGGCATGGGCTGCGGGGACAACACCAAGGCCGCCCTCATGACCCGGGGTCTCACCGAAATCGCCCGGCTGGGCGTGGCCATGGGCGGGCGGAAGGAGACCTTTGCCGGTCTGGCCGGTGTGGGCGACCTCATTGTCACCTGCACCTCCATGCACTCCCGGAACCGCCGCTGCGGCATCCTCATCGGAAAGGGTATGGAGCCCACCCAGGCCGTCAAGGAGATCGGCGCGGTGGTGGAGGGCTATTACGCCGCCGCCAACGCCAAGATCCTGGCGGACAAGCTGGGGGTGGAGATGCCCATCGCTTCCGCGGCCTATGAGGTCCTCTACCACGGTAAAGATCCCAAGGTGGTGCTCCAGGAGCTCATGACTCGGGAGAAGAAGCACGAGATCGAGGACAGCTGGGTATGACAAAAAGGCCCTCCGGCATTGCCGGAGGGCCTTTTGATGTGTTGCGGGGAAGAGATAAAAAAATTCCGCACGACATCGTGCGGAATTTTTTATCCAATTGTCACACAGCGCGGGTGACCTTACCCGAACGGAGGCAGCGGGTGCAGACGTACACGTGCTTCGGGCTGCCGTCGACAATCGCCTTGACGCGCTTCACATTGGGCTTCCAAGGACGATTGGAACGGCGGTGAGAATGGGACACCTGGATACCGAACACAACGCCCTTATCGCAAAACTCGCATTTGGCCATGATTCCTTCAACCTCCTCGCTGGTCAAAGTTTCGCTCATAACAAAGCATCGAATGATATGATAGCAGATATTTTGGAAAAATGCAAGTGCTAATTTCGATTTTCTCCGCAAATTTCCCCGGAAGCGGAATAGCCGTTGCGAAACAAGGGGAAGTCGGTTATACTAAGGTGGAAAAAGCGCCCTGAAGCAGGGCGCACACGGCACTGGATAAGGAGTGGTGGATGTGGAGAACCGTTATTCCGTCAAGCTGGGCAAGCTCATCGAGGAATTTGAGCTGGAAGTCCTCCGTGGGGCGGAGAACTACCAGGATGTGCTCATACAGCGGGAGGATGTAAACCGTCCGGGCCTACAGCTGGTGGGCTTTTTCGACTATTTTGACGCCAAGCGGATGCAGCTTCTGGGCCGGGTGGAGAGCACTTATCTGGAGCAGATCAGCTCGGAGGAGCGCTGCAAGTGCTTCGATGCCTTCCTGGCCCACGACATCCCCGCTCTGGTCATCACCCGGGGAATGGAGCCTTTCCCGGAGCTGATGGAGATGGCGGAGAAATACGACCGCACCATCCTCCGCACCCAGGAGACCACCACCGCCTTCATGGGGGCGCTGATCCTGGCCCTGCGCAACTACCTGGCGCCTCGGATCACCCGTCACGGCGTGCTGGTGGAGGTCTACGGCGAGGGTGTGCTGCTGCTGGGCGAGTCCGGTGTTGGCAAGAGCGAGACGGCCATCGAGCTGGTGAAGCGCGGCCACCGGCTGGTGGCCGACGACGCCGTGGAGATCAAGCGGGTGGGCGTCAAGCGTCTGGTTGGCTCCGCCCCCGAGCTCATCCGCCACTATATCGAGCTGCGCGGCATCGGCGTGGTGGACGTGCAGCAGCTCTTTGGTATGTCTGCCGTCCGTGAGGACCAGGACATCGATCTGGTGGTCAACCTGGAGCAGTGGAACGACGAGACCATGTATGACCGCCTGGGCCTGGAGCAGCTCTATACGGTGATCCTGGACGTGAAGGTCCCTGCCCTTACTGTGCCGGTGAAGCCGGGCCGGAACCTGGCCATCATCGTGGAGGTGGCGGCCATGAACAACCGCCACAAGAAGATGGGCTACAATGCGGCCCAGGCCTTCACCCAGCAGATCAACGAGCACTTTGACCAGGCCCTGAGCGGCCAGTTGTAAGCATGCAAGAAAAAAAGGAGGTCCCGATTTGACCAAACCGATCCCTATCCTTTTAGACGGTGACCCGGGCCATGACGACGCCATGGCCTGGATGCTGGCCCAGTCCTCGCCCCTGCTGGAGATCCGGGGCGTCACCTCGGTCTGCGGCAACCAGACCATTGAGAAAACCACCTACAATGCCCAGCGGGTTATGACCCTGCTGGGGATCGATGCTCCCCTGGCCAAGGGCCGCACCGGCCCTCTGATTGCCGAACATATGGCCGCCCCCAGCGTCCACGGCGAGTCCGGCCTGGACGGCCCTGTCCTGCCGGAGCCGGCGGTTTTTCCGGTGGACCTGCCCGCCTGCGCCCTCATGGCAAAGGTGCTGGAGGAGAGCCCGGAGCCGGTGACCCTGGTGCCCACCGGCCCCCTCACCAATGTGGCCAGCCTTCTCCTCACCCGTCCCGACCTGAAGGGAAAGATCGCCGGCATCTCTATGATGGGCGGCGGCGTCACCCACGGGAATTGGACCCCGGCGGCGGAGTTCAACATCCTGGTGGACCCGGAGGCCGCCGATCTGGTGTTCCGCTCCGGTGTGCCCATTACCATGGCCGGTCTGGACGTGACCGAAAAGGCGCTGGTCTTCCCGGAGGATTTTGAGACCATCCGGGCCCTTGACAATCCGGTGGCCTCGGTGGTGGCCGACTGGCTGGAGTTCTTCTACGGCTTCCACAGGAAGCTGGGCTACGCCGGCGCGCCGGTCCACGATGCGGTGGCGGTGGCTGCCCTCATCGCGCCGGAGCTCTTCCATATGGAGGAGATGTATGTGGCGGTGGAGACCCAGGGTACCTACTGCCGGGGAGCCACCATCGGCGACCGGTATCACCTTTCTGACCATGCCCCCAACGCCCGGGTCATCCTGGATCTGGATCGGGAGGGGTTCGTAGGCCTGCTGACGAAGGCCGCCGCCTCATACAGCTGATGGGGGGAACAAGGATGGATAAAAAGAGACAGCCGGTGATCGTGGACTGCGATCCCGGCATTGATGACGCTGTGGCGCTGCTGCTGGCCGCCCGGGCGCCGGAACTGGAGCTGGCAGCTGTGACGGCGGTGGCCGGCAACGTGGGACTGGACAAGACCAGCCTCAATGCCCGCCGGGTCCTCACCCTGGCCGGGGCGGAGGTGCCCGTCTATGCCGGCGCCGCCGGCCCCATGTTTGGAGAGCAGGTGACAGCAGATGAGGTCCACGGGGCCGACGGCCTGCTGGGCATCCCGGCGCCGGAGCCCTCCTTCCCCCTGGGGAGGGAGGCCGCCTGGGATGTGATCTGGCAAAAGGCCCTGGCCTATGGAGGGGAACTGGAGATTGTGGCCACCGGCCCCCTGACCAACCTGGGCATCGCCCTTACCAAGTATCCGGAGCTCCCGGCCCATATCAAGCGGATCGTCCTCATGGGGGGCGCCACCGACTTCGGCAACACCACCCCAGCGGCGGAGTATAATATCTATGCAGACCCGGAGGCGGCGGACATGGTCTTCCGTTCCGGCATTCCGCTGGTGGTGTGCGCCCTGGACGTGACCCACAAAGCCTATTTCACCCAGGAGGAGATCGACCGCCTGGAGGAGCTGGGGACGCCGCAGGCCGTCTTTGCGGCCAAAACCATGGGTTATGGGGTGGAGTGGCACCAGAAGTTCTTGGTGCCCGGCGCTCCCATGCACGACCCCTGTGCCATGATGTACGCTCTGGAGCCGGAGCTGTTTGACGGGGTGTCCTGCTGGATGGGAGTGGAGTGCCAGGGAAAGCACACCCGCGGCAAAACGGTGACGGATGCCTTCAGCGACGCTAAGTCGCCTTCCGGCAGCAACGCTGTCCTTATTAACCGTGTGGATCGGGAACGGTTTGTGGAGCACCTGATCGGGAGGTTAGCGGCCTACGACATGCCGTAACCCCTTAAAAACAAAGCAGAAAATAGAGCAGGCCCCGGAGCATATTTTCCGGTGTTTCGGGGCCTAAAAAATTTTTTGAGAAATTTGAAAAAAGACTTGCATTCTTGGGAAAAGCATGCTAATATATATGAGTCGCCCGGGTTCAGGGCTGACAACCGGGTGTGGCGAAGTTTGGTATCGCGCTTGAATGGGGTTCAAGAGGCCGCTGGTTCGAATCCAGTCACTCGGACCATGCGGAGTATCATTAAAGGATCTGAAAGGATCTGTTGATGATACTCCGCATTTTTTATTTCCAAGTTTATATGGCAACTTGTGCGAGGGCGTAGCTTAATACTACGCCTTTTCTCGTTTCCAAAGGAATGTCCCGCTCGGGGATTTTCCGGCGATCCGGTACCGAGGCGGTATCTGCTACGGCTAGAAAGTCATTAGCAAAAATCTCATCATTGCCGTCCGAAAGCAGCTCCTCAATGGCAACGGATTTGTTATGGGCATGTCCGCCTCCGGAAAATCTTTTACCTCCAAGCGGGAGATCACTGCCCTGGCTCTCTCCACAGGGGGTAGGAGGCGAGGTGGTGGAGATCCCGGCCACTTCCATTAACCATATCAACGTCATGGATGTGGAGCGGGGCTACGGCGAGGGGGAAAACTCCACGGTGCTGAAATTGGAGTTCCTGCTTTTCCTCTGTGAGCGGTCTGTGGGGGAAGGAAAGCGGTCTGCCAAGGAGAAGTCCATGATCAACCGCTGTGCGGCACAGCGCTGCCACGACTATGTGTGGGACGGCTGCCGGGGTCAGGCCCCATGCGCCAGGACTTCCACGCGGAACTGCTGCGCCAGCCGGAGGCAGAGGAGCAGGATGTGGACGAGCGTTTCCAGGCCCACACGGCCCGGACCATGCTGGACAACCGTGAATTCCTGGTCATGCTCAACCAGGCCAGCACCGACGGTCTGGAGCTGACCCGACTGCTGAACATCTCCCACAGCCAGCTCTCCTACATCACCAAACGGCCAGCGGAATGATCTCGGCGGTGACCAGCGGCAGACGTCATAAAACAGGCGGAGCAACTGGCAGAGCGCCTGTTGGAAAAACGAAAGAAAGGTGCAGCACACACGCCAGATGCAGGCCCGGACGGATATTCTGGCCGTCATGATCCTCCCGGAGCCACAAAGCCAAAGGATGACGGCATTCTGCATCCAAGGAATCGTACCCGCGGTAAAGAAGCGAGAGAACAGATCCGGACGGAGGGTGCAGGCAGAAGCTTCACCCAGCCGCCGTCTACATTCCAAGCACCGAAAAGAGGAAACACCAAAACCAAGAATGCCCGCCTGGAGATGCAAGCTATCCCCGCGCCCGCCCTACTGTAAGTTTCTTACAGTAGGGAAAAGCGCCCTTTGCGCGGGAGTGCCAAGGCATCCCTCTGCACAACGGGAAACTGGAGAGATGGAGCATCCAGCCTCTGGAGACACTCCAGCCTGGACAGAGCGGATACTCACTGTGACGATCACCACCGGGACACTAGAGGATACGCGGGTATTTTATTCTTACGCTGAGGAACAGAATGAGGCACTGAATCAGCTGCTGGCTGATCTGGACCCGGAGCGCCAGGCTGTGGTGGAGATCGGCTGTAGGCTGGTAGGCAAGGTCAACTGCTTCTGGGGAGGGAAGTCCCTGGTGATCTTCCGGGACTCCCGCTGGGGTCAGCTTACTAAGGTATGGGCATTCATATGCAGCACACCTACTGCATTACTATCTTCTGGGATAGACACAACCCTGCGAGTTCGTATTCTATCCCGGAGATGAGAACGTAGGAATTATAGACAGTAGAGATGAAGAAGGAAATCTGCTCATCGTCCACTGCGGATTTCGCCAAAACAATGTGGTTATCACTGGTCAGAAAGGAATTGCTGGCATTGGCAAGCCGGCCTTTTTCAATCAATCGTGGCGCTATGTATATCAAGCAAATTTTACACAATTAGCTTTAGATTTTGCATCGGCGGTAGAGAGTTTATAGTCCAAAACTATATAATAACCTTACAACATAACTTTACAACAAATTTTGAAACCCGCTCCAAGATGCATAATTCCACAGACTGACCTTTGACATATACGCCTGAAACGATTCTAATACTTTTTCACACTGATAATAGTCCGATTCCACAAACACCTCGCAAAAAGGAAAGACTGGCCGCAGTCCAGAAACTCGCAAAGGGTTGCATACACATCCAGTGTGGGCTTGGTATGCCCGTTTTCCGTCCTGGATCAATATGCTGTTGTGATATCGGCCATTTCCGCCAACTGATCTTGCGCCAGTTCCTAACGGATTCGCTGGTTTCTTATCCTTTTGCCCATATAATCCATAGCTATCACGATTCATTATCCCCGGGAAACTTTAACAAAGTTCATTTCTTATTTCGATAAATTTTCAGTTTATCTTGATCTTAAAGTTTATCCCAGGTTATACTATTGTAGAGAAATATGAGGGGGAGAAGCCGCTTTGAAGATATGGGAATTTTTTGAAAAAATGGATGAAATGGTATACGTGGCTGATGTTGAGACCAACGAGCTGATTTATATGAATGAAAAGCTGCGTACTTCTATGGGAATCCATGACGATAAGCAATATATTGGAAGAATGTGTTATGAGATTTTGCAGGGAACCAACAGCCCCTGTAATTTTTGTACGAATTGCAGATTAAAAAATGGTGAATTTCTTACTTGGACGCACATGAACCCCGTTTTGAACAAACGAGTCCTGCTGAAAGACACACTCGTTGAAGAAGGTGGGAAAAAGTATCGAATTGAACTTGCCATTGATGCTGATTCTGAAAATAGCTGTAAGTCGCCATATTTTTATGCGCGCAGTGAAACTATATTAAATGAGTGTCTCCACGAGGTTTTCTCAACACCAGACGCCGAGGAATCCATTGACAAAATGCTTCAATATATAGGTGAAACCTTTTGCTGCGACCGCACCTATATATTTGAGTTTAATGAATCGCGCTTTGCAAGCAATACTTACGAATGGTGTAAACCTGGTGTTACGCCACAAAAAGAGTTTTTGCAGAGTATTCCCTATTCAGCCGTGGAGTGGTGGATGACATTATTTGCCTCTCAAAAGGTAACGGTCATCCCCGATCTGGAAGATATTCGTACCATGTATCCGGAGTCTTACGCGATCCTAAAGCCGCAGGGAATTTGCAGTTTGGCCGCCGGTCCCATCACTTCAGACGGGGAAATTATAGGATTTATTGGCGTAGATAATCCTGATGCCGCAATGCTTCCCATGATTGAAACGTTTTTAAATGTAATCGGGTATTTTACTTCTACGCTTTTACGCCGCCGGGAATGGCTCCGGCGGCTAAATGATCTGAGTTATCATGACCAACTGACAGGGGCTCTGAATCGCCATGCTCTGACTGAGCAATATGGAGATTTGCCGATGAACTCTGTAGGCGTGATCTATTGTGATATTACGGGCTTAAAAGCGGCAAATGATACGTTTGGACATAAGGCAGGTGACCAACTCATCTGCCATTGCTACGAAATTCTGAAAGAGGTTGCCGGTTCAAGCAGTATTTACCGCACTGGCGGGGATGAATTTATCGTTCTCTGCCCGGAATATACCAAACAAGAATTTCAGAGCACAGTATTTGACCTTAGAAAAAAGGTCAGGGAAGACCAGCATCATATTGCCATTGGTTACGTCTGGTCCGAGCAGCAGCCGCTTAACTTAGACAAACTGATTTCGGACGCTGACCAAGTCATGTACGAGGATAAAAGGAACTACTATCGTATTTATGGCCAGTGCCCGGGTGTTGAACGCCGTGGCTTAGCCGGCAAAAAAGGTCTGGCGAAAAATGCGGCTCCTAATCCACAGACACCGCTGCAAACGTTCTTATCCTTAGTAGAAGTTGATGCGGAGTCGCTGATTCAGTCTGTTTCGGAGAACAACGATTCCAGTTACTTCTATTTGGGGGACATGCAAGAAGATTTATTCTATATTTCCGATAATATGCGTGACGATTTTGGCTTCCAAAGTAATCTGGTATATGGACTTTTATCTGCTTGGGGGAAACGAATCAGCACCCCGGAAGATCAGGATATTTATTGGCAGGATATTTCACGAATGCTGCGTGAAAAACGGACGGTACATGATTTGCACTACCGTATCCGAGACGTCAACGGAAATAACCAGTGGATACGCTGCTATGGCATCCTAAAGTGGGATGAGAAGAAGGCAAAGCCCCTTTTTTTCTCCGGCAGAGTCACCCACCAAGACAAAAAATTTGTGGTAGACCCTGTAACCGGGTTTCTGCGTGAGCATGCATCGATCCAGCAGCTCAATGAGCTGCAGAAGAGAGGGGAAGACACATTTATCATTGGATTTAGTCTAAACGGACTGACAGAGATCAACGGCACAAGGGGACGCGTATACGGAGATCGTTTGATCCAAAAGGTGTCAAATGAGCTGGTAGAGCGTTTTTCCTGGCAGATGACCTTCTATCGGCTGGAAGGCACCCGTTTTATGGCCATTGTTAACCCTGTATGTGCATATATCGGCGCAGAAGCACTTATCGAACAGATCCGCAGTGTCGTCAGGGCTTGCTATGACAGCAAAGGGGTCACGATCCAAAAAGCCTGCGCATTCGGTGTTATGCGATACCCCAACGGCGATTTATCCTCGGAGGATCTGATCAACTGCCTTCTCACCCTGATCCGTGTCGCCAAACAAAATACATCGCTGCCCTATGTCGATGATTCAACAGAACACTTTGCCTCCGTCCGAAAAATGTCCAGCATGGCGTTGACCCTGAATCAGGATGTCATGCAGAACATGAAGAATTTCCGTATCGTCGTTCAGCCCGTGGTCTCCGCAGGCGACGGCTCGGCTCTCGGCGGAGAGGTTTTGCTCCGTTGGTCTTATGAGGGGCAGGACATATCACCGTCCATTTTTATCCCCATGCTTGAGAAGGACAGCTTGATGCATATCGTCGGCCGGTGGGTATTTGAGCAGGCGGTCAGCACATGCGTTAGAATCCATACATACAATCCGGTGTTTTATTTGACTTTCAACGTAAGCCTACAGCAGTTATCGGACCCAACGCTTCTTCCGTTTATGGAAGATACCCTAAAAAAATACGGCTTATCCGGCTCTAATCTAATTGCTGAATTGACCGAGAGCTTCCTGGACGAACAGCCGGAAAATTTAACGCACTTTGTTCTGGAAGCACAAAAAATGGGGCTTTATATTGCATTGGATGATTTCGGAAGTGGATATTCCTCCCTGCGCATGCTGCTGCGTTACCCGTCCAGCATCATCAAGCTGGATCGATCTCTGATTACGGAAGTGATGGAGTCCAAAGAGAACCTGAACTTCATACGCAGCATCGTCTTTGCATGTCACCAGTTTGGCAAAACGGTATGCATCGAAGGAGTAGAAACCGAGGCGCAGAACGAACTGATTTTAGATACGGGCTGTGACATGATCCAAGGATTTTATTATTATCGCCCCATGGAGCTATGCGACATCTACCGGATGGTCAGCGAGACGGGCGAAAAAGCGCACAGAGAACAAGGGCTCCAGTAGAAAAACCATAAAGCTATGGGAATGGATGAGCCGCATATGATTGAGACGCATGAGATCCGTCTTACCGCTCAACCAAAGCGGGAGAGGGAGCATACGCCATCCCTTCTGGGGGAAATACGGTATGGTTTCCAAACAGTCGGAAGGGAACACAGCGGCCACAGCGGTGGAGCGCCAGAGCATAAGGCCAGGAGGTCCGTGGCCTTGTCAAGCTCCGCTGTCCTGGCGACCAGATGCTCGGACAAATGGAAAATGGCAACAGGGGAGAATTGAAACCGGCCTGCGCCACAGGCTTACACCACGGAACACAGGGGGGAACCGGCATGAACCTTACAAAGAAATATGGTCAGCATGGCTTCACCGTACAGGAAATGCTGCTTGTCATACTGATTTCCCTGGTTCTTCTGGCGGTGTCTGTTGTGGGTATCATAACCTACATGCGATACTTACAGTTGGCCCAGCTGGACAACTCCGCCAAAGAGATTTTTCTGGCTGCCCAGAACCGGGCCATTCTTCTGCGCAGCAGCCAGCAGTTGAATGGACTGGTGGTTGATGGTACAAATTCCATCGAAAATGTGGAGGTCATTCCCAATTCCGATGGCGGGATTCAGATCACCGTCTACTATATTCATTGTGAAAGCTCTCATATGGCCCAGCTGCTTCCCGATGGGACCATTGATCCAACCTTGTGGGACGGGGACTTCTGGATCACCTACGAACCGGAAGGCGGCAGCGTGATCGACGTGTTCTACTCCGATCAAAATCTCGGCGTGGCTGCGGGGACTTTCCCCGATTTCTATCGAGAGTGGCGGACCGCATCCAAGCTTGACCGCATGAACCGCAAGCCCATGGTGGGCTACTACGGTGGTGAGTCCGCCGAAAGTGGTAACACTATCTCCCTGCGCACCCCGGTCATCAACATCTATAACGAGGATACTCTGCGGGTGGAGGTTACCTACTGGGTACCCAGGACCCTTCATACCATGGGAGAGGCAGATAACGTCGAGCTGGATGTGACCCTGACTTATCAGGAGCAGCCTTTAGCGCTGGACGGAATGGCTGACAATGTAGAGCGTGATTACGAAGAGGAAGTTTCGTACTTAATCTATACCTACACCTGGACACTGGATTCTTTGAAGGAGGATGAAAAGCAGTTCAAGGAGCTCTTCAGCGGACTGACCTATGGCGACGACTTCACGGTCTCCGCCGAGGTAAGCTATGCAGGAGACACTCTGAAGGTGAACGGCGCCCGGAAAATCGCCAGCGACAACAGCCTGTTTGCCAAGGACAGCGATGGAGACACTGCCATTATCACCTGCCTGCGCCACCTGCAAAATCTGGATGCAGATTGGTCCAATGTGGACGCAGAAAAAACGAAGGCGGTGCAGAAGAAGGATATTCAGGGCGTGGAGGGCTACGAATTCCGGCCCATCGAGAACACAGCTTTGAATCGCTATGACGGCGGAACGTTTTCCATCTACGACCTGAATATCATTGGAACTGGTGCGTCCGCCGGCATGTTCGGTAATCTCTCCGGTGAAGCCGGCGCGCGCAAAACGCTGAAGAATATCCGTTTAGTCAACACCAAAGTAACTGCCAACGACAACCCGGCGGGCGCGCTGGTGGGCAGCGGCAGCCACCTGACCATCGACAACTGCCAGGTCTACTGGGAGAACCGTTCCGAGGAGACCACCAACCTGCGGGATGTGCTGGGCGACAGTGCTACCCAATTCAAATACCAGATCACTGGCAGCGGCCCGGCAGGCGGTCTGGCGGGAACGCTGACCAACTCCGACATCACCAACTGCTCCGCCTCCTCCTTGGTGCGGAGCACAGGCCCTGTGGGCGGTCTGGTGGGCGAGGGCAGCGGACTGGAAATTAACCTCTCCTACGCTGCCTCCTATCTGGACGGACCTGCTGCGGCGGGTCTGGTGGGCGATCTGGCGGGAAGTGCCCACATTTACGGCAGCTATGCCGTGGGCTTTATCGACAGCGGAGAGGTAGTTGCCAAGGCCGCGGGGCTGTGCCTGGGCAGCGGTACTGCGGCAGTGGAAAGCTCTTACAGCGCCATGCTGTTTACGGCGGCGGAAACGGTGACCAACTATCCCCTGTGTGAAACTGGAAACGACTATAAAAAGACATACTATCTGGACTCCGAAGACTTTAACTTCCAGGGAAATGATGATCAGGGTGTGTCCTATGGCAACCTCATTGACTCCACTCAGTGGGATGATCTCTTTGGCAGCAATGTGTTTACCTCCAAACGCATCCTGCAGTCTCACCCCTATAACCTCCAGACCACCCTGTCCCTGAACACCTATATTTACCCTGGACTGGAGAAGCTGGACCACTGGGGCGACTGGGGCGCTCAGTTCCAAAACGGCAGTCTGGTGTACTACGAAGTCTACAAGGAGGAGGATGGTACATACTCCTACGGCTTTCAAATCAGCGGCCTGTCGGACGACAAAGCCGTGGTGGAGGACGGCTATGCGGTGGCCTACGAGAGCACACAGCAAATCTCCAGAATTGGAGCTACTTTGACTGTAAATTATCAAACCGCGAACAACAGCACCACTGAGGGCACATTTAACTACGGAGGCGGCAAGGAAGATCATCCCATTTATGAGATTGTGAATGTTGGCGATACCAATGAAGAAACCAATTACTACTACCTCCTACCTCTGCCCGAGGAAGTGGTCAGCAGCGACTATGCTTCCCCCGATTTTTACCAGAAGATTACGATTGATGATACCCCTACAGGTGAAGGCATTATGGACGCGGGAAACCAGACCTACTACTATAGTCCCCACTTTGCCAACACCGTTCTCACCGATGAGGAGATCAAAGAGGATGAACTGTCCGCCAAGGCTGCGCAGCTTCGGGTGGAGGTGCGCACTCCCCGTCATCTCTACAACCTGAGCAAATTTGAGGACTACTACGCCAGCAATAATCAGTATCGTTTCCTCCAGCAGCGGGATCTGGATTATGACACCTACAAGGGGTATTATCGGTTTACAGAGCTGTTTACCGGCAACTGGTCTCAGACCCCCATTGGTCTGAGCGCGGTCAGCCCCTTCCGGTGTGTCTACTACGGCAACTGCCACAGCATTACCGGGGTGGTACCCACCGTTCAGGATGACGAGGGCAACACCTACCAGCATGTGGGCCTGTTTGGGTACAGCACCGGTGTGCTCCAGGATATCGTCTACCAGATGCGGGATACGGATGTGCTTTCCGTGACCCAATCGGGCAGCAGCTCCCAGACCCTGTATGTGGGCGCGCTGGCCGGGTTCAATGGAGGTACAGTGGATAACTGCGCCTCTTATGGGGTGCGGCTGCAGGCCAATGGTTACCAGTACAGTACCATCTATCTGGGGGGCCTGGTGGGCCAAAACCAGGGTGCGGTACAAAGCAGCGCCGTAGAAGGAGCGTCCATTACGGCCCAGGCCTCCATGTCCCACGCCTACGCGGGGGGATTTGTCGGGGAAAATACCGCCGGCGGCGTGATTGACCATTGTTACGCCGTGGGCAAGGTGTCGGTTTCACAGGCCCGTTACGGTACGGTATACGCCTGCGGCTTTGCCGGGCGCAGCAGCGCCACCCTCTCCCGCAGCTATGCCGTCGTCTATCTGCTGGCCGACGGTGAGGCCCAGCGCTATGGCTTCTGCCCGGATTACTCTAGAAGCTGTGTCTACCTCAACAACGGAAACTTTACCTATCGGGGCGAAAACTATGCCGCTCGGTATACGGATTCCTATGCCGCCTCTGTGAGCTGGGATGCCCTCACCGGGCAGTCCCAGAGCGATATCGTTGATGGGCTGGGCATGGAGTGGGGCGCCGCCTCCAATTGGAAGGCGACCTACCCCTATCCCGCTGTGGTGACCGAAAAGGAAGGCACCTCCACCCGCTCTGTCCACTACGGCCAGTGGCCAGAGCAGATGGATCTAGGCCCCGTGGGGGTGTACTACTGGGAGAAACTCACCATCGACAAAACGGACTCCTACCACTTCAGCGCCATCTTCCAAACGGCGGATGGCCAGGTGAGCAAAAGCGGTACCCTCTCCACCTCCCACGGGGACGGCGGCGTGGTCACCGAGTATGGGTATGGGTATTTCTATGAAGCCGGCAGTATTGCCCCCTCGCTGTCCAGCGATGGTATCGGCTTCCAAAAGGACTCTGGTTTCAGCTTCTCTACCGCTGAACAAAACCAGGACGCCAATCAGGCCCTCTCTACCCTGATGGGGGATCGATACTCCTTCCACAGCTACAACACCTGGGGAACCGCGGCGGAAGATTCGGGCCTGTATACCTCCGCGGCGGGAAACTACGGCCAGCCTCCCTGCGGCGCCTGGACGCTGAACGAAACCTTTACCGTCCGTCTCAATCCCTTCTTTGCCGATTCCATGTCCTATGACGGCTGGACTGCGTCGGAGGAGGTTCCCACCACCCTGCCGGGCACGGAAAAGAACCCCTACCGGGTGCGCTCCATCGACCAGCTGCAGTTTATCAACTGGAACAGTAGCGCCATGAGCGCCGCCCGCCGGATGGATACGTACAATAAAACGCTGTTCCCCTATCTGTGCTACGGGGAAGGCAACTCGTGGACGCTGCGGCAGTTCTACTGGGAACAGACCCACGACCTGGAGGGGGAGACAGGCAAAACCTATACCCCCATCGCAGCAGTCTATGACCCGGACTATACGGAACAGGAGGGAGGCAATCTGTTCGGCTGGTTCGGCGGCACTTATGACGGCAACGACTACATGATCGCCGAAGTAAGCATCGCGTCCGCTTCCAGCGCCACAGATGACGCAACCTCCTGTGTGGGTCTGTTTGGGGCGGTATACAACGGCACGCTGCAAAACATTGTCCTCTATTCGGAAAAGGGCGCCTCCGTAACGGGAAATAACAGCGGCACCAGCCAGTGGTATGTCATCGGCGGTCTGGCAGGTCTGGCGGGCTCCTCCACCGGCAGCGCGGTGGTCAATTGCACCGTTTCAGGCTATACCATTTCGGATCAGCACTCGTCCAATGCCACAAGGACCGGCTGGGGCGGCACCGGCGTGGGCGGCCTCATCGGAATCTGCGACATGGATCTGGTGGGCTGTACCGCCGTGACAGAGCTGGAAATTGATTCCAAAAATCAGGATAACGTCCGCATTGGCGGCCTGGTGGGCAGCTGCCAGGGCAGCATCAGCAGCTGCTACACCGGCGGAAGTATCAAGATCACCTCCTCCACTTCCACGCCCGCAGACAACGGCATCTATGTGGGCGGCATTGTGGGCGGTATCTATATGAAACCCTTACAGGTGACCGGAAGTGGGGGAAATACCGTGGGAGACAGAGCGGATAAGGCAGGCGGCACGCCTTATCTGAATAACACCCTGTCCAACTGCTACACCTATCTGGAGATCCCCAGAGCCAGCAGCAATACGAAAATAAAAGGCATCTATGCTGTGGGCGGCCCCGGCGAATTAAATCCGCCGGGTACAAACGACGGTGTCTGGGATCACGGCTCAACCAGTTACGACAACAACTATTATCTGGATTCCGTGGTTCTGAAGAATAACTCCGGGGAGCTTGACGGAAAGCGCCACGATTTGAACTCCGTTACCCCCATTACCTACAGCGTCATGGCGGATTCCACAACCGACAATGGCCTGCTTCATAGGCTGAACAGCAATATCAAGGATGAGTCCGCCCAGTTTTCCACCGTTACCACCCAGACCGCCAGTGGCGAGCCCCTCAATGGCCGGTACAGCTTTGGCAGCGATTCCAGTCTTTTGGGCCGGGACTACCCCTTCCCCACCATCCTCACCCAGTCCAGCGATCTGGTGGCCGGCGGAAAAGCCAGTGTCCACTACGGCGACTGGCCCCTGGCAGGAATCCGCCGGGAAAACGGCGGGCTGCCGGTGAACCTGGATCTGTTTGCCGATTATAAAACAGAGGACGAGGGCGCGGTATGTCTCGAGGAGCTCTCCCTGGAGGGCGTGGACACGGGTGGTACCTGGAGCGTGGACACAACATCTGAGAGCTATGACCCGGACATTGCCACGGCGGCGCTTTCCGCAACCGCGGGTGAAACCAACACCCTGTCCATCACTGGCCGGCAAACAGGTAGCACCGTTGTCACCGTAACCTATACCGTAGGCGGCGAGCCGCCATACACCCTGGACATTGCGGTCAATGTGACGGCGGAGCTGCGTCTGGCGGCTACTGCCGCTTCCCCTGTTCAGATCTTTACCAACGAGACGGTGCAGACTGCTCTGGAGCTGCGGAATCGTGACGGAAAGTCGCTGCCAGACACGCTGGAAAATCTCATTGAACTGTCCATCTCCACAGTGGAGTTTGACCCGGACTACTTTGCCACAGCCTCCATTGACCCGGACAATTTGATCCTGACTGCCGACAGCGGCACCAATCCCGGCAATACCCAGATTACGGTGGGATACGACTTTACTTACCTGGAAAAGAACTATCACGCCACCAGCGCAGTCAACCTGGAGTTGGTCACGCCGGAAATCGAACTGACTCCCTTGGTCATCACCTTTGACGAAACTGCAGCAGCAACCAGTGAAATGACTGTCTCCTATAACGGAACCGAAAGTAAAATCGAACCCGATGCCGGAACCGGAACCTGTGCAGGAGGTCAGTTTACCCTCAAAGTAGACGGGGAAGCTCTCGTCTCAGACGTGAAAATTATAGCATTTGAGATGGATGACAACTATAAGAGCACCATCTTGGCGGATTGGGCTACGACCGAGGACGGTATAGATCAGATAGGAACCTTGTCCATTGAGGCCTACTATCCCACGCTGGGCGAAGCTTACGCCTCGGTACGGGTGCAGTTCCAGTTTGAGTACGGAGGCAGCACACATCTTGTATGGAAAGACCTGCCGGTGCAGATCAAAATAGAAACTACCGAAGAGGGTGGAGCGGGCATAGAGACAGAGGAGGGGCAGACATGACAGGCGCAATATCCCGTAAGCTGCGCAGTCAGCGGGGAGCCTCCATGCTGCTGGCGCTGCTGTTCCTGCTGATCTGCTCCATGGTCACCGCCTCCATTCTGATGGCGGCGGTGGCCAACGCCGGCAAGCACCGCAGCAATCTGGAGGAGCACCAGATCTATCTGGCCCTCTCCAGCGCGGTGAGCACCCTGTGCGACGAGCTCAACCGGTCGGAGTATCGTGGGCAGTACGAGTATTGGGAAGAGACAGAAGATATTACGAATGATGATGAGGAAGTAATAGAAACAATAATTCTGAAATATTTAAGGCAGCTGGACGGAACGTACACCCATACCAGTCCCGCCACAGAAGACGGGAATTTGAAAAACGTTCTTTTGAATGACTTTGAGTTTCTTTTTGCTGAGGAAATCAGTAGTGCTTTGACAGGAAGCGGAATCACGATTGTAGATCCCAAATCCGGCGCTATTTCCCCTCATACGCTCATCCTTACCACCGCTACCGGTACGGAACTGGATGACACTCCGGTACACATTACCTTAGAGGTAAAAGAGTCCTACGCCATCTATGTTACCGCATATCTCGACGGACTGAATACCTACAAGGTGGAAGCTGAGCTGACTCCGAAGGAGAATAAACCCACCGTTTCCAATCTGTCAGTTGGCACTCACGATACAGAGGCAATGCAATGGACCCTTGGCTGGATCACCATTTTGGATGTGGAAGAGGAAGGAGGGGCGGCAGGAGCATGAAATCTCTGAAACGAAAACTCCGCAGCCAGCGAGGCGAGACCCTGGTAGAGGTGCTGGCCTCCATTCTCATCGCCTCTCTGTCCGTGGCTATGCTGCTGGGGGGCGTAGCGGTCTCCGCCAATCTGGGCCGGCAGGCGGACACGTCTGACGAGTATTTCTATGAGACCCTGACGGCGGCGGAAAACCGCCAAGCCCCTGTGACCGAGGGTATCAGTGCCTCTCCTGTTGTCAAGCTGACGGAGGGCGGCACATCGATTGACATTCCCGTCCAGGTGTACGGGGGAGAGGGGCTGTACTCCTACGCCCTGGACACCGCCTCCGGGGGTGCCGGCCCATGAAGCGCCTGCGCCAAAAGCTGAAAAGCAGCCGGGGCCTGACCCTGGTGGAGATGGTTGCGGCGGCGGGGGTGCTGGCGCTGCTGGGGCTGATGCTCAACACCGGCCTATTTATGGCACAGGACAGCTACAACAAAATGACCGGTGAGGCGGAGAGCCAGCTGCTCCTGTCCACCCTTGCCGACCTGCTGTCCAACGAACTGCGCTACGCCCGGGATGTGGAGACGGACGGAAGCGGCAATCTTCAGCGCTATACCAGCGTCAATTACGGCCGCAACACCACCCTGTCCCTCAATGAAAATCAGCAGCTGGAAGCGAATAAGCGCCAGATGCTCTCCGGCGGCGCCTACGGCAACGGAGCCTACCGGATTGAGACATGGAGCATCGTCTATGATGAAACGGCCAGGCTGTTTACGGTCCAATTAAAAGTGACCGGGCGCAATTCCATCTCCAATGAAACCGAATTTTCCGTCCGCTGCCTCAACGGCGCCGTGGGCGAGGAGGGAGGAAGCACATGAAGTACACACGACTGGGCGACCTGCTGGTGGGCAACGGCACCATTACCCAAGAGCAGCTGCAAGAGGCCCTCAAGCTGCAAAAAGAAAACGGCAAGCGCCTGGGCGATATCCTGCGGGACAACCACATCATTACGGAAAACCAGGTGATTGAGGCCCTGATGACCCAGCTGGGTCTGGAGTTCATCGACCTGAACGCCTGTACCATCTCATCAGAAATGGCCCAGCTGGTGCCCAAAAGCATTGCCAAAAAGCACCGGGTGGTCCCGGTGCGGGCCACTCGCACAGAGCTGTACCTGGGGATGTCCGACCCGCTGAACTTTACCGCCATTGAAGAGGTGGCGGCGGCTACCCGCCGCCAGGTCATTCCCATGATCGCCACCGAATCCGCCCTGGAGCGGGCTGTACAGAACCTGTACAGCAACCAGGGCACCATGAAGGCCATTGAAGATATGCGCCGGGATCTGGACTCCGGCCAGTATGGAGCGGCCATCCGCATCGGCGAGGAGATGCAGCTGGCGGCCGACGAGGGGGACGAAAACGCCGCCCCCACCATCCGCCTGGTCAACTCTATCATCCACCGGGCCTATACGGAAAACGCCAGCGACATTCACCTGGAGCCCACCGGCGAGAAGCTGCAGATCCGCATGCGCATCGACGGCGTGCTGCGCAATATCATCACGGTACCCCGGGAATTACAGATGTCGGTCATTTCCCGCATTAAGATCATGGCCCAGATGGACATTGCCCAGAAGAACATCCCTCAGGACGGGCGCATCAATATGACGGTGCAGCAGGAGACCCTGGATTTGCGTGTGTCTACCCTGCCCACCATCCACGGGGAGAAAATCGTCATCCGTCTGCTGCGCAAGGACGCCCGGATGGTCACCATCGACGGCATCGGCCTGCAGGGGGAGAACCGACGCAAGTTCCTGGAGCTGCTCTCCGGCAGCACCGAGGGTGTGCTGATGGTGGTGGGTCCCACCGGCTCCGGTAAGACCTCCACCCTCTACACCATGATCGACCACAAGAAGAGTGAGGAAGTGAACCTCATCTCCCTGGAGGACCCGGTGGAGTACCACATGGAGGGGGTTTGCCAGGTGCAGATCAACGAGCGCACCGACCTGACCTTTGCCAACGCCCTGCGGGCGGTACTGCGCCAGGACCCGGACATCATCGCCGTAGGCGAGATCCGGGACGGCGAGACGGCGGAGATCGCCATGCGTGCGGCTATGACCGGCCACCTGGTGCTCACCACCATCCACACCAACGACGCCCTGTCCTCCATCGACCGCCTGCTGGACATCGGGGTGGAGCCCTACCTCATCGCCGGGGCGGTGCGGGGCATCATTTCCCAGCGGCTGGTGCGAAAGATCTGTCCCCGGTGCTGTCAGGCCTACACGCCCACCGAGGAGGAGGCCGCCCTGCTGGAGCTGCCCTGGAGCGAGGACCTGAAATTTTACCGGGGCGCGGGCTGCTCGGACTGCTTCCAGACCGGCTATCGGGGCCGGACGGCGGTGTTTGAGATCCTGCCGGTCACGCCGGAGATCCGCCGGGCCATCCACAGGCGGGACCTCAAGGAGCTGGAGGAGGCGGTACGCCACTCCACCTTCCAGCCCCTTCTGGTCAACTGTGCCCAGCTGGTGACCCAGGGGGTTACCACCACAGAGGAAATCCTCAGAATCGTAGGGAGACAAGTGGAATGAACGTCAAGGAATGCATCGAAAAAGCCAAAGCCGACCGGGCCTCCGACCTGCATCTGGTCTGTGCCCTGCCCCCAAAATACCGGGTGGACGGGGAGATCCGGGACCTGGAGCCCATTCCCCTCACCGCCCAGCAGTGCGTGGAGACGGCCCGGGAGCTGGCGGGGGAGAACTTTGGCCAACTGGAGGCGGTGGGGGAGCTGGACCTGGCACTCACCATTGCGGGGGTGCGCTGCCGCGTGAACCTCTTCCGCCAGCAGGGCTTCTACTCCGCCGCCATCCGTCTGCTCAACGACCACATCCCCCAGCTGGAGGAGCTGGGCCTGCCCGAGGTGGTAAAGGAGTTTGCCACCTACAACCAGGGGCTGGTGCTCATCACCGGAGAGACAGGCTCGGGCAAATCCACCACTCTGGCCGCCCTGCTCAACCAGATCAACCACACCCAGCGGCTGCACATCCTCACCCTGGAGGACCCGGTGGAGTACATCTACACCCCTGACCAGTGCCTCATCAACCAGCGGGAGATCGGCCGGGACACCATGAGCTTTGCCGCCGGTCTGCGGGCCGCCCTCCGGGAGGACCCGGATGTAATCCTGGTGGGCGAGATGCGGGACCTGGACACCATCCAGACCGCCCTCACCGCCGCCGAGACGGGCCACCTGGTTTTCGGCACCGTGCACACCAACTCGGCCGCCGACTCCATTGACCGTATCGTGGACGTCTTTCCCGCCGAGCGCCAGCAGCAGATTCGACTGCAGTTGTCCATGACATTGAAGGCGGTGCTTTCCCAGCAGCTGCTGCCCCGGAACGGCAAGCCGGGCCGGGTGCTGGCCTGCGAGGTGATGAAGACCGACGACGCCATCCGCAACCTCATCCGGGAGGGTAAGACCCCCCAGATTCAGAACTCCATCCAGACCAGCGGCTCCATCGGCAACATCCTCATGGATCGCTCCCTGCAAAACCTGTACCGCAGCGGGGCCATCTCCCAGCAGACCATGGAGGGTGCGCTGCGGGGCGGCTTGGGTCAGACTGCGTCTTCTCCCATGGGTGGGCCTGTGGGCACCGGCTTGGGAACCCGCCCCCGGAGCTTTGGCCGATAAAGGAGGGATAGACCATGCCGACCTATCGCTATGAAGCTATGGGCGGAGACGGCCAGCGGGCCGAGGGCGTGCTGGAGGCCTCCGACAGCGCCCAGGCGGTTTCCCTCATCCGCCAGAGCTACGACGTGGTGCTCAAGCTGGAGGAGATCGCTGCCCCCCGTACCGATCCCCTGGAGAAATTCCAAAAGCTCAACCTGAAGGTCTTTGCCCTGATGTGCAAACAGTTTGCCATCATTCTCAAGGCAGGGTTGCCTCTGGTACAGACGGTGGATCTGGTGGCCTCCCAGATTTCGGATAAAATGCTGAAAAAGCTGCTGGACGAGGTGTCTCTGGACATCGCCAACGGCTGGAGCCTGTCCTATAGCTTTTCCCAGCGGGGCAAGGGCCGCCTGCCAGTGACCTTTATCGAGACCATCCGGGCGGGGGAGGAGTCGGGCGATTTGGTGCGCTCCTTTGACCGTATGAGCACCTATTACGACCGCATGACCAAGACCCGGGCCAAGGCCACCAGCGCCCTGATTTACCCCGCCTTTCTCACAGTGGTGGCGGTGTTTGTCATCATCATCATCATGACCTACGCCGTGCCCACCTTTGCCTCTGCCTTTGAATCCATGGATATGGAGCTGCCCCTGGCCACCCGCATCGTCATCGCGGTGTCCAACTTTTTCAGCCGGTATATCTGGGTGCTGCTGTGCGTGGTGGCAGCGATCGTCTTTCTGATCCGGCTGTATGCCGGGACGGCGGGGGGGCGCATCCGCATGGCCCAGTTCCGGCTGACCATTCCCATTCTGGGCCGGCTTGCCGCCATGACCTCGGCCAGCCAGTTTGCCCACACCATGGCCGCCATGCTATCAGCGGGTATGCCCATTCTGAAGGCCCTGGATACAGCCTCCCGCTCGGTGAGCAACGCCCACCTGTCTCACCAGATTCAAAGCACCATCCCCGGCGTAGAGGGGGGACGCCCCCTGGGGGAGTGTCTGCGCGCCTGCCGGGACCTGCCCCCCATGCTGGTGCAGATGACTGCCATGGGCGAGGCCACCGGCTCTCTGGAGGGCACGCTGGAGATCCAGGCTGAGTACTATGACAACGAGGTGGATAACCTGTCCGCCCGGGCCCTGTCTCTGCTGGAGCCCATCATCATCTGCATCATGGCTGTGTTTGTGGTGCTCATTCTGCTGTCCATCTACCTGCCTATGTTCAGTATGTACGGGGCCATGTAACTGCGTCGTTGAAGGGCGGC
Organism: uncultured Intestinimonas sp.; assembly: GCF_944387245.1. Taxonomy (GTDB): domain Bacteria; phylum Bacillota; class Clostridia; order Oscillospirales; family Oscillospiraceae; genus Intestinimonas. The sequence continues at coordinate 32,584 of NZ_CALXEE010000003.1, forward strand.
CACCCCGCCCTTTGATGAAATATATGTCCTTTGATCCGCCCCGGGGGCGGATACAAATAAGAAGGAGGAGAGAATCCAATGAATCTGAAACAGAAATTGTCCAGAAAACTGAAGAAGACCGGCGGCTTCACCCTCATCGAGATGCTCATCGTGGTGGCCATCATCGCCATTCTGATCGCGGTGTCCATCCCCCTGGTAAGTGGCGCTCTGGATAAGGCCCGCAAGGCGACTGACGCCGCCAACGAGCGTGCCGCTAAGGCTGCAGCTGTCATTGCGTATATGACAGAGGAGAAAATTGGTGATGTAGCCTTTGCGATTGATACCACTTACTACTATGACGCCGTTAACGGTAATTTAGTTAAAACTGCACCCGCGAACGGCTATGGCCAGTGCAGTAACCATAAAGGAAAATCCATTGCCGTTTCGATTGGCTCAAATGGTGATGTAAAACTTGGATGGGGTACTACCCCTGATAACACCGGTCTTGACAGCACCGGTCTGATGACCACCACTGCCTCCGCTGACGACGATACCTAATCCCCCCATTTTGTAAATTTATGCCCTATAGCACCCGCCGGGGGGGTGGCCCCCGGCGGCCCCAAAGCGGAAAACCGCTTTGGGAGAGCTCCGGAGCTTCCGGAGCTCTCCCAAGGCCGTTTGCCTTGTCTGTCCCACAGGAGGCGAAAGCGTATGAAGTGGTCCCGACGCCGCCGCACCGGCGGCTTTACCCTCGTGGAGATGCTCATCGTGGTGGCTGTCATCGCCGTCCTTGTGGCGGTGTCCATCCCCATGGTCAATGCCAGCCTGGAAAAGGCCCGGGTGGCTGCCGATCAGGCCAACGAGCGGGCCGCCAAGGCCGCTGCCCTGTCCAATTATCTGATGGAGGAACGAACTGTCAGCATCACCTATTTTTATAAATCCGACGGTACGGTCCTGGATCAGGATGCGCTGGAAGGGGCAACTGAGACTGTGGCAGGCGACCCCGGCTATGACTACGGTCAGAGCAAAGGTCACAAGGGCAGCTGTGTCCGAGTGGAAATCAAAGTAAGTGACGGCGTGATAGACATAGATATTCACTGGGATGATATTAAAAATTTTGACTGATTTTCCTTAAAAAGGAGTACCCCAAGCATGGACGCAGACCTGCTGTTACAACTTTATCTGGCATTGTGGCTGGCCGTTCTGGGGGCGGTGCTGGGCAGCTTTCTCTGCTGCGCCGCCGACCGGAGCGGTCTGCCTGCCGGGCGCTCCCGGTGCGACGGCTGCGGCCATGTGCTGGGGGCGGGGGAGTTGATCCCCATCTTCAGCTACCTGTTTTCCCGTGGCCGCTGCCGCCACTGCGGCGGGGCCATCCCCGTGCGCTGTCTGGTGGCGGAGCTGTTAGGGGCGGCAGGGTTTGCCGCCCTGGGGCTGAAATTCGGCCTCGGTCTGGAGCTGGTGATGCAGCTCATCCTGGCGGGACTTCTTTTGCTGCTCAGCTTAATTGACTGGACTACCCACATCCTGCCCGACAAACTGCTGCTTGCGGCGATCGTCAACCGGGTGGCATTTCTCTTCCTGCTCCGGGAGCCCCTGGGTGAGGCCCTGCCCCGAATGGCCCTGGGGGCCTTCAGCGTATCCCTGCCCCTGCTGCTGCTGTCCCTGGTGATGGACGCTCTGCTGAAAAAGGACACCCTGGGGGGCGGTGATATTAAGCTTTTGTTTGTGCTGGGACTGTACCTCAGCTGGCTGGAAATGCTGCTGCTGCTGATTTTTGCCTGTGCCCTGGCCCTTTTGTGGGCCGCTGGGCCGGGACGGCGGCAGGCCGGGGGAGAAATTCCCCTGGGCCCTTTTTTGGCGGCCTCCTGGCTGGCGGTCACCCTGTTTGGAGCACCATTGATCCAGTGGTATCTAGGCCTTGTTTGAAAATTGTCAACACACCCAATCGGCGGACCTTTTGCCCGCTGAACGGCAGAATATTTTCTTGAAATCCGTCAGGATTCCTGCGAAAATATTCTTTGCCAGCAGCCTAAATTCCTCGCCGCCGTGCATATTGCCAAACTTCAAACATGCCCTAAGTCTGCTGGAATGAGAGGATGGAATTGATGTCACAACATATAAAGATTGCGTTTGATTTGGGCAACAGCAGTTTGAAAATTGCCGCGCTGAAAAAGGGCGCCCTGGAGCTGCATGAGCTGCCCCTGCCGGAGAACCTGATGGAGGAGGACAATATCCTCATGCCCCACGCATTCTCCGCTTTCTTGAAGAAGGCCAAAAAGGACCTGCGCCTGCCTGGTGGCCCGGCGGGGCTGATGCTCCCCTCCAGCAAGGCCATCTGCCGCCTGGTGACCATGCCACGCATGTCGGTGGACCAGCTGATGCTCAATCTGCCCTATGAGTTCAGCGACTTTATCCACGGCGAGCCCCACCAGTATTTCTGCGACTACGCCCTGTGCCAGGACGAGTCCCGGGACGAACTGCAACCGGAGGAACAGGGCGAGGAGCAGCTGACCATGATGGCGGCGGTGGTCCAGCGCCAGCAGATCCAGGACTACATCCGCATCTTCTCCGCCGGAGGCTTTTCCCTCAAGCGCATTCTGCCCCAGGAGATGTCTCTGATCCAGTTGGTGCAAAGCTGCCTCCGGGAGCGGCCCGAGGACTCCCGGGAGTTCTGCTTTATTGACCTGGGCTTTTTGTCCACCCGTATTTTTGTCGTCCATGGCGACCGCATCCAAGCCGCCCGCCGGGTACATATTGGCTGTCGGGCCCTGGACGGGGTGGTGGCCGACCTGTTCAATATGGACCCCTTCCTGGCCGATGCCTACAAGCGGGGCAACCACCAGGGGGTTCTGGAGCATCCCCGCTGCATAGAGATCTACGAAAGCCTGGCCGTGGAGGTGCTGAAGGTCATCAACTTCTACCACTTCACCTACCGGCAGAATCAGCTGGACGGGGTATACCTTATTGGCGGCGGTGCGGAGATCGCGCCGCTGCGACGCCTGTTGGAGGAAACTCTGGGCCTGCCCGCACTCCCAGTGGATACCCTCATCCCAGGCAGAGAGGGTCAAGTGCAAAACGGCACCTTTGTGTGTGCTGTTGGGCTGATGGCAGAACCGGAAAAGGAGGGATAAGCCGTGAAACTGGATACCGATGTGCGCCATCTGGTGGCCAGAAAAAAGATAGTCTATCCCACCAAGCGCTCTATGAATCTGTACTTCAAAGTAGACCGCACCACCGCCCCCGCCACTGCGGCGCTGTATATACTGTTTGCGGCGGCGGTGCTGCTCGCACTGGGAAAAATTATGATCTATGACTTCATGATTCAGGAAAGGGAGCTGGAAAGCCAGGTTCTGGCACTGGAGCAGCGCACCGTCCAGCAGATGCAGCAGCTCAAAAACTATGACCAGGTGCTGGAGGACTACATCCGCTCCATCCCCACCCAGCAGGAGCAGGAGCAGGCCGACGTTATGGAGCTGCTGGCCCTCATTGATACCACCATCCGCCCCTCTGCCCGGGTTTCTCAGGTGGCCATTGAGGACAATCAGGTGGTCATCTCCTTCTCTGGCGTCACCCTGGCTCAGGCTGCCGACCTGGTGGTGCAGCTGGAGCAGTCTCCCCTGGTGGCCAACACCCAGGTGGATACCGCCTCCTCCACGGAGGGCAGCGACCAGGTGGAGGTTCACATCTACTTTCAGGTTGCACAGGAGGAATCTGCCCCATGAGAAATCTTACGGTTCGTGAGCGGGTGCTGCTGCTCCTACTGGCCGTTATTGCCGTGATTAGCGGGTATGTCCTACTCTTCTATATGCCCACCACCCAGCGGATTGAGTCCCTCAACGCTCAGATCGCTCAGTCTCAGGAGTTGGTCGCTCAGATGGATGCCAGGCTGGCAACCCAGCAGCAGATGGAACGGAAGCTGGAGCAGCTCTCTGCCCAGGGCGCCCAGGTGCCCTATATGCCAGCCTACGATAACCTCCAGGCTGTCATGGTAGAGCTGAACACCATCCTGGCCGGCTGTCAGGAGTATTCCCTCTCCTTCCAGAGTGAGCAGGGGGAGGACAACGTGTTCTGCCGCCAGGTGTCCATCCCCTTTACCTGCGGCAGCTATGAGCAAGCCCACGAGATCCTGCAGAAGCTCCACGACAGTGCTCTGCGGGGCCTTCTGGGGGACATGCAGCTTTCACAGCAGGAAAATGGAACTGTAAAAGTATCTGTAATCATAACATTTTTTGAGTATCAAACTGCCGGATCGGCTCAAAACCAAGAGGAGGTTGAGCTGCACTGAAAATTTTCTCCTTGTACTCCAGCAAAAATGCAGAATTTAATCAGAAGGAGAACGGTTGATATTTATATTTACGGAAATGAAACGGGCAAACTGTGCCCACAGTGTGGTTATGACTGCTGGTACGTACGATATATCGAACAGCCAGGCGGAACAATATGTTTATGTACCTGTGCTGTGTGTTTACATCATGCAAAGACAGACGCACGAATTGCATCTCAAATCATTCTTGTGGAACGCCCAACAAAAAGTGTGCGGATTCAGTTATAAATTGAGGGAACGAATTTTTGGTGTTGATACCTTCGTTGCTCCTCCGGCCTTGGATAGCGTATAATTAAGGACCTGTTGACGATGAAATATGGGCTGAGAAATCGTATTCTCAGCCCATATTTCATCTTTGTCAACAGGTCCCATATTCTACTTTTTTCATAGCCTCACATCTGAACGGCGGCGGTAAGAGCGTCCAGATCGCGCTGATCGGGGTGGGAGAGGGCCTTGTCGAAGTTCTCCAGCATGGCGGTGCGGCGGGGACTTTCCTCCATGGACTCATAGCGGGCCCGTACGGCGGCCGGCATTTTACCCTGGCACATATAACTGCCCGTCACGGTGACGCCCTGGGGCAGATGTCCCCGGACTGTGGTCAGGATATGTTCAAAGTACTCGGGCGCACCGCCGAAGCCGGCGGTGCCGAAGAGAAAGACCTTCTGCCCGGTGACCTGGCCCAGAAAGCCGGCCACAGAGGCGTCGCAGTCCCCCTTGTCGGTCCAGAAGCCCACATAGAGCACATCGGCGGCCAGAGCCTCGGGGGAGGGGGCGCCGCAGTAAAGGCAATCCTCCGCAGGCAGAGCGGCCTGGATGGTCAGGGCCAGCTGCTTTGTGTTTCCGGTCTTGCTGCTGTAGACGATGGCATAGGTCATGTCATTTCTTCCTTTCATAGATACAATGGATGCCTTTGTGGGCCATGAGCCCGCCCAGGCAGGCCTTGTTACAGCGGACGCAGCGGTGAATGGCGCTGGTCTGTCCGCCCATTACCTTGTTGGGCCACTCCGGGTCGGCGATGAGCTGGCGGCTCATAGCGGCGCAGTCCATGCGCCCGGTCCGGAGCTGCTCTTCGATGAAGTCGGGGTCATTCAGACCGCCCACAGCGCACACCGGCAGGTCGGTGACCGCCCGGACGGCGTCGCAGAAGGGGAGAAAGCACCCCTGAGCGCTGAAGTAGGGGTGTTTGGCCGGTGGAATGGTGTCGGTGAGGGCGGAGTGGTCGGCCAGGGCCACATGAAAGCTGGTGACGCCCGCCCGTTCCAGCAGAGGGACAAAGACGGGCAGCTCCGACATCAGAACACCGGCATTGCCGTAGTGGGGGTCCTCCATGCGGACGGCCAGCTTGTAATCGATGGGCATGTCGGGGAGCCGACGGCGGATGGCAGATACCGCCTCCACGGCAAAACGGGCCCGGTGGGTGGGGCCGCCGCCGTAGCCGTCGGTCCGGTGGTTGAAAACCGACGAGCTGAAGCTGCCGCACATCCGGTCCCCGTGGACCTGGACCATATCGAAGCCGATGGCGCGACCCCGGACGGCGGCCTCGCCGAAGGAGGCCGTGATCTTGGCGATCTTGGAGGTGGGCAGCTTGGTGATGTAAGGACCCACCGCCTGGTTGAGCCGTTCACGAAGGTCATCGGGACTCAGCTTCTTGGTGAGTACGCCGGGGACGCACTTTAAGATGGCCATGAGATCAGAATCGGACTGGTGGAGCTGGGCGCAGGCCATGCAGCCGTGGCGGTGGGCGGCGTCGACGAGCCGCTTGTAGTGGGCTGTACCCTTTTTAGAGAAGAGGTCGGGGCCAAAACCGTGTTTGCCCACAGGTACGTCGCCAATGATAATCATGGCGCAGCCTCCGGCAGCGATGGCCTCTAGTTTGGCCACCTGCTCCTCCTCAGAGAGGCCCAGAGTGGTGGGGGCAAAGATGATCCGGTTTTTTAAGGTCAGTCCGCCGTAGTCGACCGGACTGCTGATGATGTCATACATGGTTGATCCGCTTCTTTCTGTGCTGCTTTTGCCAGGAGGGAGAGGAGCTGTGTCCGTTCCTCCGGGGTCAACGGGTCGAGGACTTTTCGGTCCCAGTCAAAAAAAACCTGGTGACTCACGGCAAAGGCCTGCTGTCCCTTCTCGCTCAGATCCAGCCGGTAGGCCCGTCCGCATTTCTTGCGGGTGAGAAAGCCGTCCTCCACCAGCCGGGTCACAGTGCGCTGGGAGTGCCCCCAGTCCAGGCCCAAGCCGGCGGTGAGTTCCGCCTGGGTGCAGCCGGGGTGCTTGCCCACGTAGATCACAGTGAAGAGGGAGCCGAAGTGGAGTCCCAGCTCCTGGAGCCGCCGAGTAGTATAATCGGTGAATTGCCGGTAGAAGACGGTGGAGAAGTAGGCCAATGTTTGGAACACGAGGGAGGTCCTCCTTTCTTGACTTGGTCAAGTATAAAATAAAAACTTGACTTAGTCAAGTATAAAAAAGAACTAAAACGCCCCTAGACAGCGGTGGGCTGCCCGGGAGAGAAGAAACTGTCGGAACAGGTCGTAAAAACGGCAGATCAGCTCCACGTGGCCGCCACAGCAGATGTGCTGGTGGCTGGCAATGGGACTCTTGGTAAAGTGGCCCGTGCCGCCGGGGAGATGGACCCGAATCTGAGTGCGGCAGAGGTTAGATTTTTCACCTCTGGCCTGCAAGTCGAAGCCACCGGAACCGATGAAGAAGCAGGGAAAACCTTGCGGAGAAAGGCTGCCTCATCCCAAAAAGCAAGGGACGCTCCCATCCGCGTGCTTTCGGTACAGCGGAGTCGGAGATCGCAGTCAACGCAGGAAAAAACTTGTCTATACAGGGCAGGCAACGTATCGTTCTGATGTCTTGGGTCCCCCCTGGCGGATAGAGCGGTTGTCACACGCAATGGCCAATGGATATAAAGTGCAAAAAAATAATAAAAAAGTGTTGAATTATGGAGTTTTTTGATATTATTTTTAAAGAAAATAGGCAGGGACATTTGTAGATCGCGCCGAAAAGCCAAAGGGACGCGTTGTGCAGATTATGGAAAGTAGACAAAATAACCTGTATATACATGTTTAGTATAGCGCATTGACAACGGAGAAGAAGGAGGATTATACTTAGGTAAAAAGTGCTGGTATTTGGTAGAAGAAGGTCGGGAACGACAAATACTGCGAAAAAAGAAGAGGGGACGGGAAGCGCGATGGGAAAGCGGATGCTGCATACAGGCGTGGCCCAGGGAGAGATCGGACGCTATGTTTTTATCCCCGGCAGCGTGGAGCGTGCCAGGCTCATCTCCGAGTATTTTGACGAACCCCGGCTCCTCTGTCACAGCCGGGAGTTTCTCACCTATGTGGGAACGCTGGAGGGAGAGCCGGTGGCGGTGACCTCTACCGGCATCGGGGGGCCGTCCATGGCCATCACGGTGGAGGAGCTCCACGCCTGTGGGGCGGATACCTTCATCCGGGTGGGGTCCTGCGCCTCGGCCTCGCCCAAGTCTGAAATCGGTGACGTCATCATCCCCAGCGGCGCGGCCCGGATGGAGGGTGTGGGCGAGCACTTTATGCCCATCGAATTCCCCGCCGTACCTGATTACGGTATCTTCCGGCACCTGGAGCGGGCAGCCAGGGAGAGCGGCTACCCCTACAATACCGGCGTCACCATCACCAAGGATTCCTTCTACACCGAGTCCTCCCCGGAGACCAAGCCGGTGTGTGAGGAGCTTCTTTATAAGTGGAAGGCCTACGAGAAGGCCGGCGCCACCAACACCAGCATGGAGTGTGCACCCCTCTTTCTCATGGGTGCGGCCCTGGGCCTGCGGACGGCCTCCATCATGATCTGTGCCACCAACTATAACGCCTATTCCAACGACAGCAAGGACTATCCCAGGGACTGGGAGCGCCGTGCCATTGAGGTGGCGGTGAGCGGACTGCGGTCCATCATCCGTGACGATCTGGCCGGAGCGGCTCGGTAATCAGGAGGGACGACATGGCCAAGCGAATGATGCATGTGAGTCTCTGCGCCGGAGAGGTGGGCGGCTATGTACTCCTGCCGGGCAGTCCCGAGCGGGCGGTCCGACTGTCCGCCTATCTGGAAAACCCCCGGCAAATGGCCTATTTCCGGGAATATCAGACCTTCACCGGCCTTCTGGACGGGGAGCGGGTCTCCATTACTTCCACCGGCATGGGTGGGCCGTCCATGGCCATCGCGGTGGAGGAGCTCCATGAGTGTGGTGCCCACACCATGATCCGGGTGGGCACCTGCCAATCCACCTCGCCCAAGGCCCACAAGGGAGACTTGGTGCTTCCCAACGGCGCGGTGCGGATGGAGGGAGTGGCCAACCACTACGCTCCACTGGAATACCCGGCTGTACCGGATATGGAGGTGCTTGCCGCTCTGGAAGCGGCTGTCCGGGCCAGGGGACAGCGTTATCACGTTGGAGTGAACATTACAAAGGCCTGCTTTTCCACCCAGTTTGCCGCCGCGGGACGGCCCATGGGCTACGAGCTCACCAAGCGCTGGGAGGCTTACGAGGCGGGCGGCGCGCTGAGTGCCGATATGGGATGCGCGCCGCTCTTTGTTGCGGCGAGCTCCATGGGTGTCCGGGCGGGAGCGGTGCTGGCCGTGACCTGCGACCGGGGCGCCTACTCCGACGACTGGGCGGACTGGCCGGAGGAGTGCGAGGCTCTGGTGTGTGAGATGGCCGTGGAGGGCCTGCGGGAGTTGATCCGGCAGGACCGGACGGCGCGGGTAGAGCAGTGAAAGGGCGCACAGGGGTGCTCCCCCTGGAACAGATCCCGCAGCTCCCCACCCCCTTGCGTACAGACATTCAGCTCTACGTGCAGGTGTACGATGTGCTCTATGCGCTCATCCGCAGCGGTGTGGGAAAGCCGGGTGACCTGATCCCAGGTGAAAACGCTCTGGCCACCCACTTCGGCGTCAGCCGGGGCACCATCCGTCAGGCCATCCAGTACCTGGAGGAGGACGGACTGTTGATCCGGCACCAGGGCCGGGGCTCGGAGATCGCTGAGCGGAACCACCAAAACGGCGGACTACAGAATTTCAATGACATCTGTCGGGCATTCTGCACTACGCCTATCACCGGTACCCGGGTCACATGGACCATCAGCGGTTCCGGAAGTTGGCTGAGTGAGCAGCTGCGGCTCTCCAAGGGGTCGCTGATGGTGAACTACGATATCATCTATTTCAGCGGGGAGGAGTCCATCGCCCTCTCCCAGCGCCTGGTGCCGGCCGTGTGGCTGGAGCGCTGCTCGGTGGACCCTGACAGCCGGGAGGAGATGGAGCACTTCGCCGTGGAGCGGGTCCCGCAGCTGGTGACCAAGGCCAGAGCCGAGCTGCGTATCCAGACCCAGGCCATTCCGGAAATCAGCCGGTCGGAAGAGATCCCTTACTTTTCCGTCAGCGAGATCGCCTATGCCGCTGAGGACCAGGCGGTAGGGCATTTTAAGAACTACCTGCGAAGCGACTGCTACCAGCTCTATCTGGGACGCAAGGTGGGCCCCAGATAAGTGTTTTTGACCCTGTATATGATCCGTCCGGCTTTGCTGGGCGGGTGATATAGAATCCGTAGACCCAGACAACAAAAACAACGGAGGAAAAGGAAATGAAAAAACAACTTGCACTTCTCTTAGCACTGGGCATGAGCGTGAGCCTGCTGGCCGGCTGCGGCTCCTCGAAGACCACCGAGAGCACTCAGCCCACCGGCACCGGCAGCGCCGACGCTGCCGGCGACGAGGCCAAGAAGGTCGTCTTTATGGTCAACGGCAGCCTGGGCGACAAGGGCTTCTTCGACTCCTGCCAGGAGGGCATGGAGCGCCTGGGCAGCGAGTACGGCTGTGAGGTAAAGACCATCGAGATGGGCCGTGACGAGACTGCCTACGAGACCTACTTCCGCGATGTGTCCGAGCAGGATTGGGATCTCATCGTGGCCGCCACCTGGTCCGTTCAGGAGGTCTTTGAGGAGGTCGCCGCCGATTATCCTGACAACAACTACCTGTTCCTGGACGGCGAAGTGAGCTCCGACAACATGATCGGCATCACCTTCCCCTCCAATGAGGCTGGCTTCATGGCCGGCTGCCTGGCCGCTCTGAAGCTGAACGCCGGCGACGAGAAGATCGATCCCAGCCAGAAGATCGTGGGCTTCGTGGGCTCCATGGACACCACCAACATCAACGACTTCCTGGTGGGCTACATCGACGGCATCAAGTATATCGACGACTCCATCAAGGTCATTACCTCCTACGTGGGCTCCTTCGAGGATGTGGCCACCTGCCTGGAGATGACCACCCAGCTCTACAACCAGGGCGCTCAGATCGTCTACGCCCCCGCCTCCCAGAGCATCGTGGGCGCCGTGACCGCCTCCAGCGACTGTGATAAGTACATCATCGGCTGTGACACCGACCTGTACAGCGAGATGGTGGAGACCGATCCCAACCTGGTCCGCAACGTGCTTTCCTCCTCTCTGAAGAAGATGGGCGACGCCGTGGTGACCGCCTCCACCAGCCTGTGGGACGGCACCATGAGCCTGGGCGAGAATTACTCCCTGGGTCTGTCTGAGGGCACCGTGGGCCTGGCTGACAATGACAACTTCCAGGCTCTGACCAGCGAAGAGATCCGCACCCAGCTGGACGACATCGCCACCAAGGTGGCCAATGGTGAGATCGAGGTCAGCAGTGCCTATACCATGGACACCGCTGCCATCGAGGCCATGCGCAACGAGATGAAGCCCTAACAGCATCGCGACCTGCAGCGGCGGCGGGATTCCGCCGCCGCTGCTCCTGTTTTACAGCACTGTAAGTCTGAAAAAGCAAAGCAAGGAGGAATGGCTGTGCCTGGGACGGAGATCCTGCGCATGGAACACATCCGCAAGGTGTATTCCAACGGTGTCGTGGCCAACAGCGACATCACGTTCGCAGTCAACCACGGTGAGATCCACGCCCTTTCCGGGGAAAATGGCGCGGGTAAGACCACGCTGATGAAGATGCTGTTCGGTGAGGAGCAGCCCACCCGGGGAGACATTTATATCAACGGAGAAAAGACGGTGATTGCCTCGCCCACCGCCGCCATCCGTATGGGCATCGGTATGGTGCACCAACACTTCATGCTGGTCCCGTCCCTGACGGTGATCGAGAACATGATCCTGGGCATGGAGCCCAGGAAGGGACTCATCATCGACCAGAAGCTGGCGGAGCGGCAGGTGGCCGAGATCTCGGAAAAGTATAACCTCATCGTGCCGCCCCATGCCAAGGTCCAGGACCTGACGGTGGGTCAGAAGCAGAAGGTGGAGATCCTCAAGGCGCTGCTCCATGGCGCCAAGATCATGATCCTGGACGAGCCCACCGCCGTGCTCACCCCTCAGGAGACCCGTGAGCTCTTCCACGAGCTGAAGATCCTCCGGGACAGCGGCTACACCATTATCTTTATCTCCCACAAGCTCAATGAGGTACGGGAGCTGTGCGACCGCATCACCATCATCCGCCGTGGCCAGACCATGGGGGTCTATGATGTGAAGGATGTGGATGAGGAGGAGATCTCCCATCTGATGGTCGGCCGCGATGTGGCGCTCCACCTGGAGAAGAAGCCCGCCCACCAGGGCGAGGCCGCCATTGAAGTGGAGGGCCTCACGGTGCGCAACATCATCGGCCAGAAGAAGCTGGACGGCATCTCCTTTCGCGCCATGCGGGGCGAGGTCTTCGGCGTGGCCGGTGTGGAGGGCAACGGGCAGACCGAGCTGGTGGAGGCACTCAGCCGCAACATGGACTTCCACGGCGGCAGCATCCGCATCCTGGGCAAGGACATCAGCGGCATGAGCATCCGGCAGCTCCGGGCCCAGAAGGTGAGCCACATCCCCGAGGACCGTATGACCACCGGCATCGCCGGGGCCCTCTCCATCACAGAGAACGCCATGGCGGACAAGTCCTACAATCCGGAGTTCTGTGGTAAGGGCACCCTGCTGCGGAAGAAGAACATCAAGGCCTATGGGCAGAAGATGGTGGAGCGCTATCACATCTTCTGCAAGGACCTGGATGTGGCCATCTCCAGCCTGTCCGGCGGCAATATCCAGAAGGTGGTGCTGGCCCGGGAGCTCTCCAGTGATCCCGAGGTCATCATTGCCGACCAGCCCACCCGAGGGGTGGATGTGGGCGCCACGGAGTTCATCCGGAAGGAGCTGCTGCGGCTCCGGGACGAGGGCAAATGCGTCTTTTTGGTGTCCTCCGACCTCAATGAGCTGCTGGGCCTGGCCGACCGGCTCATCGTGCTGTGCGGCGGAAAGATCGCGGCCTACTTCCCGGATACCACCGCCATCACCGAGGACGACGTGGGCCAGTACATGCTGGGTCTGGACCGGCAGAGCGAGCAGGAGATTGCGGAGGTGACAAAATGACACTGAAAAAAGCCAACCTCCTGGTGGACAGCGTCAAGATGCTGCTGGTGATCGTGGTGGCACTGGTGCTGGTGACGGGGATCGTCTTTGCCGTCAGTTCGGAACCGTCCAACGCCCTCTATAACTTTTTCATCGGGCCTTTCCTCTCCCTGCGCCGGGTGGGCAACATCATTGAGGGGGCCTGCCCCCTGGTCTTTACGGCCCTGGCCGTCATGATCATCTTCCGGGCCGGTCAGTTCTCCATGATCTCCGAGGGCGCCTTCTTCATGGGTGCCGCCATCGCCATGGCGGTCTCCATCGCCGTGCCCATGCCCACCGGGATCCACGCTGTGGCGTGCCTCCTCTGTGCCGCTGCCGGCGGCGCTCTGGTGGCCTCCATCCCTGCCTTCCTGAAGAAGCTGTGGAGCGTCAGCGAAGTGGTGACCTCCATCATGCTCAACTATGTGGTCCAGTATTTTGCCATCTATCTGGTGACCTACCACTTCCGTGAGATGCAGTCCTCCTCTCTGGCCTCCCTGAAGCTGGCCGAGACCAGTCTGCTGCCCGGCATCCTGCCCGGCACCAACGTGCACCTGGGCGTGATCATCGCCATCCTGATGTGCGTGTTCTGCTGGTTCCTGATCTACCGCTCCCGCTTCGGCTATCAGCTGCGCATTACCGGCTGCAACCCCTCCTTCGCCCACTATGTGGGCCTGAAGGAGACCGGCGTCATGGTGGGCGCTCAGGTGATTGCCGGCGCCATCGCCGGCATGGGAGGCAGCATCGAGCTGCTGGGCATGTATACCCGCTTCAAGTGGACCGAGACCCCCGGCTACGGCTGGACCGGCATCGTGGTGGCCCTGTTGGCCAAGGACAACCCTTTGATGGTGCCTCTGGCCGCCGCCTTCATCGCCTACATCAACACCGGCGCCAATATCATGGCCATGAACAGCGACGTGAGCAGTGAGATGGCTCAGATCATCCAGGGCGTCATCATGCTGCTCATCGCCTCCGGCGCGCTGCTTCAGCGCTGGCGCCAGAAGCTCATCGACAAGGCCGCCGAGCAGGAGCAGGCCGCCGCTGCCGCTGAGCAGGTACAGGCGTAAGGGGGTGCTGGTATGTCTATCATTTTACAAAACATTTTCAGCACGGAATTCGTCTACATGTGGATCCGTGTGGTGACCCCCATCCTGCTGCCCGCCCTGGGCGGCGCCATCTGCAATCGGGCGGGTGTGGTCAATCTGGGCCTGGAGGGCATCATGCTCCTCTCCGCCCTGGCCGGCGTGCTGGGGAGCGCCTTTGGCGGCGGCCTGCTGGCCGGACTGGCGGCGGGGCTGGGCACTGCCTTGCTGGTGAGCCTGGTGTTTGCCTACTTCCATCTGAACCTGAAGGCAGACGCCACCATCTGCGGTACCGCCATCAACACCCTTGCCTCCGGCTTTACGGTGCTGCTCCTCTTCACCATCACCGGTGAGAAGGGTACCAGCGCCTCCCTGAAGAGCTTTTCCTTTTCCACTGTAAACATCCCTCTGGTGGAGGATATCCCTGTCATCGGCAAGATCCTCTCCGGACACAACCTCATGACCTATGTGGCCCTGCTGGCCGTAGTGGCGGTGTGGTTCCTCCTCTATAAGATGCCTCTGGGGCTGCGGATCCGCTCTGTGGGTGAAAACCCCAACGCCGCCTCCTCCGTGGGCGTCAACGTCCGGCGGACCCGCTACATCGCCATCCTCCTCTGCGGCGCCCTCACCGGCCTGGGCGGCATGTACATGTCCATGGGCTACCTGGGCATGTTCACCAGGGAGATGGTGGCCGGCCGCGGCTTCATCGCCCTGGCCGCCGCCGCCATGGGACAGTCCACCCCCATCGGTGTGTTCCTGTCCTCCATGCTGTTCGCCTTCTTTGACGGCATGTCCAACACCTTGCAGCTGCTGGCGCTGCCCTCCCAGTTCATCGACATGCTTCCCTACCTGGCCACCATCGGCGGCCTCACCGCCTACTCCATCCAGCGCGCCAGAAAGGCCAAGCGCCGTCTGGCGGAATGACATCAGGAAACGAGGAATCAAGATATGGATATGCTGAACAAGGACGAGATGACTCTGGGCAAGCGGCAGTATCACATCCACCTGGAACCCGGTGACATCGGGGAGTATGTGCTCCTGCCCGGTGATCCCGCCCGCAGCGACCGGGTGGCTGCCTATCTGGAGGACGCCCGCCTGGTGGCCAACAACCGGGAGCACCGCACCTTCACCGGCTACTACAAGGGGGTGAAGGTCTCCGTAACCTCCACCGGCATGGGCTGCCCCTCCACCGCCATCGCCGCCGAGGAGCTCATCAACATCGGCGCCAAGTATCTGGTGCGCATCGGCAGCACCGCCGCCCTCCAGCCCGAGCTGAAGATCGGCGACCTGGTGATCTCCACCGGCTCCATGAAAAACGAGGGCACCTCCCGGTTCTATGTGCCCGACTGCTTCCCGGCGGTGCCCGACTTCGACTTCACCCGGGTCCTCATCGACACCGCCCGGGAGATGCAGCCCAGCCTGGGCTGCGGCGTCTACTACGGCATCAACGCCAGCGACGACGCCTTCTACGGCGAGACGCCGGAGTGGATTCAGAAGCTCCACGATCTGGGCTGCCTGAATGTGGAGATGGAGAGCTCTGCCCTCTATACCGTCTGCCACCGCAGAGGGGTGAAGGGGGCCATGATCTCGGCGGTGTCGGGCAATCTGGTCCGCGCCGACGTGATCTATGAGAAGGAGAACACCGGTCTGGCCCAGGGCTGGGAGGACGAGATCCAGGTGGTCCTGGAGGCCATCTATCGGATCGACCAGAGCCGTCACTGAGTCGTTTCCAGCAAAAAACAAGGAGCGTTTTGAAGCATGAAGTATATTTTGATCGACGCCGACACCGGGATCGATGATTCCATTGCCATCCTGTTTGCCCTCAAGCGGAAGGACGTGCGGGTGGTGGGTATCACCACCGGCTTCGGCAACACCAACGCCCGCCAGGCGGCGGACAACAGCCTGCGGCTCATCCGGCTCTCCGGCGTGGACTATGAGGTCCCCGTGGCGGTGGGCGCCACCGGTCCGCTGGTGGGGGAGTGGGAGGGACCTGTCCCTCACATCCACGGCCACAACGGCATCGGCGACGCCCAGATCCCCGCCTCTTCCCAGCAGCCCCTGGAGGAGGAAGCCTGTGACTTCATCATCCGCATGGCAAAGGAGTACGACGGGAAGCTGACCCTTGTGACCCTGGGCCGGATGACCAACCTGGCGCTGGCCCTCCAGAAGGAGCCGGAGCTGCCCCGCATGGTGAAGAACGTGGTCTTTATGGGCGGCACCTACCACGCCCCCGGCAACGTGACCCCGGTGGCGGAGGCCAACATCGCCGGCGACCCGGAGGCCGCCGACCAGGTGCTCCAGGCCGGCTTTGACATCACCATGGTGGGTCTGGACGTGACCCAGAAGGTCCGCCTGACGGCGGAGCACATCGAGAAGCTGGACAAGTACGCCGCGCCGGAGAACCGTCCTATCGTGGACTACCTCAAGCAGGCCATGCCCCTCTACTTCCGGTTCAACCGGCAGCAGAACAACTGCCTGGACCACTGCCCGGTCCACGACCCCATGGCCATGCTGACTGTGGTGGACCCCGCCCTGGTCACCGTGCGGCGGATGCCCGCCCGGGTGGAGTGCGGCGGCGCCTTCTGCCGCGGCATGGTGGTCACCGACCTGCGGGAGTATCCCATGGATGCCCAGTATCTGAACATCTGCGTGGACGTGGACGGCCGGAAGGCCGTGGAAGAGCTGCTCACTACCTTTATGGATTAAAGGCGGAAAGGAGAGGTCAGAGATGCGCGTACTGAACTTCGGATCGCTGAACATCGACTACGTCTACCAGGTGGACCACTTCGTCCAGCCTGGAGAGACGATGAGTTCCTTATCCCTTCAGGTAAACTGCGGCGGCAAGGGCCTCAACCAGTCAGTGGCCCTTGCCCGGGCTGGGGTGGAGGTGTGGCACGCCGGCTGCATCGGCCCTGAGGGAGAATTCCTGCGGGACAAGCTCACCTCCGCCGGAGTGGATACCACCTTTGTCCGCCAGGTAGACGGGAGCACCGGCCACGCCATCATTCAGGTGGACCGGTCGGGCCAGAACAGTATCCTCCTCTACGACGGGGCCAACAGCCGCATCACTGAGGCCTTTGTGGATGAGGTGCTGGAGCACTTCGATCCCGGAGACGTGGTGCTGCTTCAGAATGAGACCAGCTGTGTGGGTTACATCATGGACCGGGCGGCGGCGCTGGGTATGCGCATCGCCCTCAACGCCGCTCCGGCCAACGAGAAGCTGAATGGTCTGCCCCTGGAGAAGCTCAGCTGGCTGCTGGTCAACGAGGTGGAAGGGGCCTTTCTGGCCGGAACCGAGGACCCGGAGGAGATCGCCCGGGTACTCACCGCCCGCTACCCCAAGACCATGCTGGTCCTGACCCTGGGGGTCCAGGGCTCCCTGGCCGCCCTGGGGGAGGAGCGGGTCCGGATGCCTGCCCGTCCGGTGAAGGCGGTGGATACCACCGCCGCCGGGGACACCTTCACCGGCTACTTCCTCCGGGGCGTCCTGGACGGACGGAGCCTGGAGGAGTCCCTGGGTCTGGCGGCGGCGGCCAGCGCCCTGGCCGTGACCCGGGTGGGGGCCGCTGACGCCGTACCTGCCTACGACGAGGCCGAGGCCTTTTACCGCTCCTGAGTATAGACGGATCATAAAAACCAAGACGCGGCGCGTCCGGGGAGAGCCCGGGCGCGCCGCGTTCTTTTCAAGTGGAAGTCCGGCTGTTGGCATGGGTGGGAAAGCCGATGAGAAAACCCACGCAGCCGGAGACAAAGTCACGGAACTGGACCACTGTGGCGCTGACGGAGTCGGAGGCCAGAAGCTGGCCGCTGGCCGCCCCCATGTTTCGGAGGATCAGCAGGACCACCAGACAGAACAGTCCGATGACTGTGGCGGTGGCCACCTGGAGACAGTTGGTATCCGGAAGCCAGGCCGGAAGAGAAGGGGACGGGACAGATTGGGTGCCGCCGCTCTCCATGGCGGCATCTCCGGCTGTAAAACCGATCTGGTTCTTGGGAGCGCTGATCTCGGTCCCCGCCTGGGCGACAGTCGTCAGCGCAGCCGGAGCCGATACCGCCTCTGTCTGGGCAGAGGAGCGATTGACGAAGTTGGCGCTGAGGAAGTAGCCGAAAATGGCGGCGGAAGAGGTGCGTATGATGACGTCGATGTCGCCGACCGCCGGATCGGCTTCAGAGGGGAAGAAGATACTGTAGGCGGATTGGAGAAGCAGGAGCGCCATGAACAGCAGCAGACTCTTGTCCACGGGGTGGATCCTGGCCAGTCCGGTCCGCAGCGTGGTCAAACGGGAGCGTATAGACATTGGGATCACTTCCTTACGGTCCTATCCTATGCGGGAAAGGGCCGCGGCGCGACGGGCTGCCAAAAGGGCCCGCAATAAAAGAAGGAGGGGATGGGCGGGGGAGATTTTTGTTTTAAGGGTGTCAAAGCGGGAAAAATATAGTATAATGGGACCTGCGTGAAGAAACCCTACCAAGGAAAGGAAGGTCAGATATGACCCAAGTGACCCACAGGGAGTTGCTGCCCGGCGTCCGTTTGACGGCGGTGCAGACCAATAAATTCAAGAGCAATCTGCTCTCCGTCACCCTCCTGGCGCCGCTGGATGCCAAGACGGCGTCGGCCAACGCCCTTCTGCCCTATGTCCTCCGCCGGGGTACCCGGGAGCACCCCGACATGGAGTCCCTCTCCGCCGCCCTGGACGAGCTCTACGGCGGCTCCATCGAGCCCGCCGTCCGCAAGAAGGGAGAGGCCCAGGGCATCGGCTTCGTGGGCAGCTTCCTGGACGACGCCTATGCCCTGGACGACGCCCACATCCTGGAGCAGGCAGCCAGTCTGATGGGAGAGGTGCTGCTGCGCCCCGTCACCGAGGACGGCGGCTTTAAAAAGGAATATGTGGAGGGGGAGCGGAGCAACCTGGTGGACCGCATCCAGGCTCAGATCAACGAGAAGCGCTCTTACTCCCTCCTGCGCCTCACCCAGGAGATGTGCGCCGGGGAGCCCTACGGCGTGGACAGGCTGGGCGATGAGAAGAGCGCCGCCGCCATCACGGCGGAGGGGCTGTGGGAGCGTTACCAGGCCCTTCTGGCCCACGCTCCGGTGGAGCTCTACTACTGCGGCAGCGCCGACGCCGACCGGGTGGCCGCCGCCCTCACCGCCGCCCTGGACGGCCTGCCCCGGGCGGGGGAGCTGGAGGAGCCCGATCACAGCGTGCAGGACAATGCCACCCAGGACCAGCCCCGGCTGGTCACCGAGTCTCTGGACGTGACCCAGGGCAAGCTGGCGCTGGGCTTCCGCACCGGCGGCGCCTGTGTGTGGGAGGAGGACTACCCGGCCCTGCTGGTGTTCAACGCCCTCTACGGCGGCACCCCCACCTCCAAGCTCTTCCTCAACGTCCGGGAGAAGCTCTCCCTGTGCTACTTTGCCAGCTCCATGCTGGAGAAGTTCAAGGGGGTCATGCTGGTCTCCTCGGGCATTGAATTTGGAAACTACGAGAAGGCCAGGGACGAGATCCTGGCCCAGCTGGACAACTGCCGCACCGGAGCCTTTGAGGACTGGGAGCTGGAGGGCGCCCGGCGGGCGGTGGTCAGCGCCCTGCGGGCCACCATGGACGCCCAGGGCCGGCTGGAGGACTACTGGCTGGGCCAGGCGGTGGCCGGCCTGGAGGAGTCCCCCCAGGACCTGGTGGACCGGGTGGAGGCCGTCACCCGGGAGCAGGTGACAGCGGTGGCCGGAAAAATGGAGCTGGACACCATCTATTTCCTCAAGGGCAAGGAGGACTGATACCATGGAGACCAAGGAATATACCCACATCGGAGAAAAGCTCTGGCACACCAAGCTGGACAACGGCCTCCACATCTACGTGGACGTGAAGCCGGAGTTTTCCAAGAGCTTTGCCTTTTTTGCCACCAACTACGGCGGCATGGATATGCGCTTTCAGTTAAACGGCGCCTGGCACGACACCCCCGCCGGGGTGGCCCACTTCCTGGAGCACAAGATGTTCGACACCAAGGACGGCAACGCCCTCCAGGACCTGGCCGCCAACGGGGCCAGCCCCAACGCCTTCACCTCCACCGACATCACCGGCTACTACTTTGAGAGCACCGAGAAGTTCGAGGAGAACCTGAAGATCCTCCTCTCCTTCGTCTCCGTGCCCTATTTTACCCCTGAGAGCGTAGCCAAGGAGCAGGGCATCATCGGCCAGGAGATCCGCATGGTGGAGGATGACCCCCAGAACCAGGTCTTTTACGGCATGCTGGAGGCCCTCTACGCCCACAACCCCGTCCGGGTGAGCATCGCCGGCACGGTGGAGTCCATTGCCAAGATCACCGCCGACACCCTGTACGACTGCCACGCCGCCTTCTATAACCCGGGGAATATGACCCTGTGCGTCTGCGGCAACGTGGACCCCGAGCAGGTGCGGGAGATTGCACTGGAGGTCCTGCCCAAGGAGGGCATCACCGATATCCCCCGGGATTATGGTGAACCCGAGTCCGAGGGGGCCTTCCGGCCGGAGACCGTCCAGTCCATGGCGGTGTCCACCCCCATCTTCCAGTTGGGCTGGAAGGCCGACCCCGCCCCCAAGGGGGAGGAGCACATGCGCCGGCAGTTCCTGGGCGAACTGGCCTGCGAGGCGGTCTTTGGAACCTCTACGCCTCTCTACGCCCGGCTGTACAGCCAGGGCCTGGTGAACCAGAGCTTCAGTTACGGCTACGAGGCCTATCCACAGTGCGCCATGCTCACCGTGGGCGGCGAGAGCCGGGACCCCAGGGCAGTGCGTCAGGCCATCGCCGACGAGGTGGCCCGCATCCGCCGGGAGGGGCTGGACCCCACCCTCTTCGGACGCATCAAGAAGGGGGTTTACGGTGCCAAGGTCCGGGCCCTCAACTCCTTTGAAAACATCTGCATCGGCCTGGCACAGAGCCACTTTGCCGGTGAGGAGTTTTTCCGGTTCCCGGCGGTCTTCGAGAACATCGGCAAGGCCGATGTGGAGGATGTGATCCGGCGGTGGATGACCCCGGAGCGCACCGGATTGTCCATCGTTCTCCCCAAGGAGGAGCAGGCATGACGAGGACTGTCCTTTTCCCCGGCCTGGGTCTGGAATTCCACCTCAACCGGGTGGCCTTCCAGCTCTTCGGCCTGCCCATCTACTGGTATGGCGTCATCATCGCCTGCGGCTTTCTGCTGGCAGTGGTCTTCTGTTATAAAATGGCGCCCCGGTTCGGCATCAAGCCCGACGACGTCATCGACCTGCTGTTCTTCGCCGTGCCCCTGGCCATCATCGGAGCCCGGCTCTACTATGTCATCTTCTACCTGGACCTCTATCGAAACGAGGACGGAAGCTTCGACTTTCTGGAGATGGTAGACATCCGGGACGGCGGCCTGGCCATCTACGGCGGCGTCATCGCGGCAGTCCTCACCCTCATCGTTTTCTGCCGCGTGAAGAAGATCAACTTTTTTGCCTTTGCCGACGTAGGGGTCTTCGGACTCCTCATCGGCCAGTGCGTGGGCCGTTGGGGCAACTTCATGAATGTGGAGGCCTACGGCGGTCCCACCGATCTGCCCTGGCGCATGGGCATCGACGCCTATGTAGATGGGGCCTGGCAGTACATGGAGGTCCACCCCACCTTCCTCTACGAGTCGCTGTGGAACCTGCTGGGCTTCCTGCTGCTGCTCTTCGTGGTGCTCAAAGGGAAACGCCGCTTCGATGGTCAGATCATGTGGAGCTATTTCCTGTGGTATGGGTTCGGGCGGGGACTCATTGAGGGCCTGCGCACCGACAGCCTCTATTTCTTCAACACCCCCATCCGGGTGTCCCAGCTGCTGGGCTTCGTCTCGGCGCTGGTGGCGGCGGGCTTTTTGATCTATCATCTTTTTGTCCGGCATCACAGGCCGGAAGAGCTCTATGTCAACCGGCTCCGGGCGGCCAAGGAGGTCGGCCGGGCGGAACGCAACAAAAAGGAGGAGGATGAGCATGGCGGCGACAGTTATTGACGGCAAGGCGCTGGCGGCCAAGTGCAAGGCCAAGGTGGCCAAGGAGGTGGAGAGCCTGTCCCGGCGGCCGGGGCTGGCGGTTATCATCGTGGGAGACAATCAGGCCTCCCGTACTTACGTTAACAGCAAGCGGAAGGACTGCGACGAATGCGGCATTTACAGCGAGGAGTATGCCCTCCCCGCAGATGCAGGCCAGGCCGCCCTCATGGAGATCATCGAGAGCCTCAACGGCCGCCCGGACATCGACGGCATCCTCTGCCAGCTCCCCCTGCCCGAGGGCTATGACGAAGAGGCGGTCCTGCTGGCCATCGACCCGGACAAGGACGTGGACGGCTTCCACCCCATCAACGTGGGGCGGCTGTCCACCGGCCAGCCCTGCTTCGCCCCCTGCACCCCCGCCGGCGTCATGGAGATGCTCAAGGAGTACGGGGTGGACCCCAAGGGAAAGGAGTGCGTGGTGGTGGGCCGGTCCAACATCGTGGGCAAGCCCATGGCCATGCTGCTGCTGGCCGCCCACGGCACCGTTACCGTCTGCCACTCCCGGACCAGAGACCTGGGCGAGGTCTGCCGCCGGGCCGACATTCTGGTGGCGGCGGTGGGGAAGCGGAACCTCATCACCGCCGATATGGTCAAGGAGGGTGCGGTGGTCATCGACGTGGCCATGAACCGCAACGAGGCCGGAAAACTCTGCGGCGACGTGGACTATCCCGCCGTGGCTGAGAAGGCCTCCCTCATCACCCCGGTGCCCGGAGGGGTGGGTCCCATGACCCGGGCCATGCTGATGGTGAACACCCTGGAGGCCGCCCGTCGGCACGGGTGCTGAAAACCGAGAAAAAATGACAGGGCCGAGGGAGGCGCAGGCTTCCCCCGGCCTTGTCATTTTGAGGGTAATGTGGTATGATATTATCCGCTGTATAGGCGCTGTGGGACTGCTTTTGGGGTGCGATTCCTGGGCGGACCGCCGATGCCGCAAGAAAGATCAATAGGATCCTGTTTCGAGGTGCAATGATATGGAACAAGAAATGCAGAAAAAAGTGATGCTCTCCGGCATTCAGCCCAGCGGTGACCTGCACTTGGGCAACTATCTGGGTGCCATCAAGAACTGGGGCGCCCGGGCCGAGGAGTTCGACTGCTACTATTTTATGGCCGACATGCACACCATCACCGTCCGCCAGAATCCCGCCGACCTGCGCCGGCGGACTCTGGAGCAGCTGGCAACCTACATCGCCTGCGGCCTGGACCCGGAGAAGAACACCCTCTTCATCCAGTCCCACATCCCCGCCCACGCCGAGCTGGGCTGGGTCCTCAACTGCTACACCATGTTCGGCGAGCTCAGCCGCATGACCCAGTTCAAGGACAAGTCGGCCAAGCATGCCGACAACATCAACGGCGGTCTCTTCACCTATCCCGCCCTGATGGCGGCCGACATCCTGCTCTACCAGCCCGACTACGTCCCCGTGGGCAACGACCAGAAGCAGCACGTGGAGCTCACCCGGAACGTGGCCCAGCGCTTCAACAACATCTACGGTGACGTCTTTAAGATCCCGGAGCCCTACATCCCCAAGACCGGCGCCCGGATCATGTCCCTCAACGACCCCTCCAGCAAGATGAGCAAGTCCATTCCGGACGGCTGCGTCTTCCTGATGGAGAAGCCGGAGGACATCCAGCGCAAATTCAAGCGGGCCATCACCGACTCCGACACCGAGCGCTGTGTCCGCTTTGACCCGGAGAACAAGCCCGGCGTGTCCAACCTCATGAGCATCTATGCCGCCGTCACCGGCAAGACCATGGAGGAGATCGAGGCGGAGTTTGACGGCCAGGGCTACGGCGCCTTCAAGCCCGCCGTGGGTGAGGCCGTCATTGAGTGCCTGCGTCCCATCCGGGAGGAGGCCCAGCGGCTCCTGGCCGACAAGGCCTATCTGGAGTCGGTCTACCGCGCCGGCGCCGAAAAGGCCAGCTATGTGGCCAACAAGACCCTGCGCAAGGTCTACAAAAAGGTGGGCTTCGTGGCCCGGTAACGGCCCGGTCTTGTCCGGAAAAGGAGCATTTTAGTCAATGAACAGTGATTTGCAGACCATGGGCTGGGTGGCCGCCGCCCTGGTCACCGCCATGGTGGTGTCCCTCATCACCACGCCTGTGGTAAAGAATCTGGCCTTTAAGGTGGGCGCCGTGGACGTGCCCAAGGACAACCGCCGGATGCATGACCACCCCATCCCCCGGATGGGCGGCCTGGCTATCTTCTTCGGTTTCATCCTAAGCGCCCTGCTCTATGTGGAGATGACCCCTCAGTTCCGGGGCATGCTGCTGGGCGGCGTTATCATCGTGGTGCTGGGTATCTTTGACGACATCTATGCCCTGGGGGCCAAGTTCAAGCTGGTCATCCAGATCGTGGCCGCTCTGGTGGCGGTGCTGTCCGGCAATGTCATTGAGATCATCTCCAACCCCAACGTCTTCTCGCCCAGTCCCTGGTGGGACCTGGGATGGCTCTCCTATCCTGCCACTGTGCTGTGGATCGTGGCCATCACCAACGCCGTCAACCTCATCGACGGCCTGGACGGTCTGGCCTGCGGCGTGTCCACCATCAGCGCCCTCACCATGCTGGTCATCTCCCTGGCGGTGGCCGACGCCCCGGTGGCCATTGTCATGGCCGCTCTGGCCGGTGCCTGCATTGGCTTCCTGCCCTACAATCTCAACCCCGCCAAGATCTTTATGGGGGATACCGGCTCCACCTTCCTGGGCTTTATCCTGGCCGTCATGTCCATCCAGGGCCTTTTCAAGTTCTATACCATCATCTCCTTTGCCGTGCCCTTCCTGATGCTGGGCCTGCCCATCTTTGACACCTGCTTTGCCTTCATCCGGCGCATCGCCCACGGCCAGAGCCCCATGCACCCCGATCGGAGCCACGTCCACCACCGGCTCATCGACATGGGCTTCAACCAGAAGCAGGCGGTGGCGGTGCTCTACATCATCAGCGCCATTCTGGGTCTGTGCGCTGTGGTGCTCACCACCAGCGGCGAGCTCAAGGCCATGCTGCTGCTGCTGGCCCTGTGCGCCGCCGGCGCCGTGTCCGCCCGGATCTTTTTGAGCAACAATGAGAAGAAGAAAAACGAGGAATCCGACCATAAGGAGGATCAGCCGTGAAGACCATCCGTGTCATGACCATATTCGGGACCCGGCCGGAGGCCATCAAGATGGCGCCTCTGGTCCAGGAGCTCTCTCGCAGGGAGGGGGTGGAGAGCCTGTGCTGTGTCACCGCCCAGCACCGTGAGATGCTGGACTCGGTGCTCCACATCTTCGGCCTGACGCCGGACTACGACCTCAACATTATGGAGCCCCGGCAGACCCTCTCCACCATTACCTGTAAGTGCCTCACCGGAGTGGAAGGGGTGCTGACTCAGGCCAAGCCCGACCTGGTGCTGGTCCACGGGGATACGTCTACCACCTTCTCCGCCGCCCTGGCCGCCTACTACCAGCAGGTCATGGTGGGCCATGTGGAGGCGGGACTGCGGACCTATGACAAATATTCCCCCTTCCCGGAGGAGATGAACCGCACCCTGGTGGGGGACATCGCTGATCTCCATTTCTGCCCCACCCCCGCAAACCGTGAAAATCTGGCCCGGGAGGGCATCACCAAGGGAGTTTTTATCACGGGCAACACGGTTATCGACGCCATGTCCACCACAGTGCGGCCCGATTTCAAGTTCTCCACCCAGCTCCTCAACGAGCTGGACTATGCCGGGCGCCAGGTGGTCCTGGTAACCTGTCACCGCCGGGAGAACTATGGAGAGCCCATGGCCCACATCATGACCGCCCTGCGGCGCATCGTGGAGGACCACCCCCAGGTGGAGCTGGTCTATCCTGTCCACCTCTCGCCGGTGGTGCGGGAGGCGGCGGCCAAGTACCTTTCCGGCCACGACCGCATTCACCTCATTGATCCTCTGGACGTGGAGGAGATGCACAACCTGATGGCCCGGTGCCACCTGGTGATGACGGACTCCGGCGGCCTCCAGGAGGAGGCGCCCGCCATGGGTAAGCCGGTGCTTGTCCTCCGCCGGGAGACCGAGCGGCCGGAGGCCATCACCGCCGGTACGGTCCGTCTGGCGGGGACGGAGGAGGACGAGGTCTACCGCCTGGGCAGCCTCCTGCTGGAGGACCAGACGGTGTATGCACAGATGGCCCACGCTGTCAACCCCTACGGAGACGGGCGGGCCTGCCGGCGCATCGCCGACGCCATCGAGTGGAAATTCGGCCTGCGGGAGGAGGCGCCGGAGGAGTTCCGGGCCTGATCGAAACGTCAGGACAGGAGGGAGCGGGATGGAACGAAAAAACAAGCTGGTGCTCTTCCTGCTCATCGTCCTGGTGATGACGGTGGCGTTGATCTCCAGCTTCGGCCTCAATATTTTTGCCAGCAAGGGGGCGGAGATTGTCCTGCCCACGCCGGATACCACGGCCTCCGGCAAAGACGAGGGCCTGGAGGATGGCGGTCAGGTGCTGCCGGTCCGCACGACGCCGGAGACGGTGCAGAACATCATCTCCACCTTGACCCGGCCGGAGAACTATGCCCGCACGGTCACGGTGGAGATGACCACAGGGACCAGCCAGGCGGGGAGCTTCACCGCCAACGTGCTGGTAGACGGCGCCTGGACCAGCATCGAACTGACCCAGAGCTTCCAGCCCATGGGCACCCAGTACACCATTGTCTATACCAACCCGGAGAGTGGAGAGGGGACCCTGTACCGCTGGTACGCCGGCAGCACGGAGGTCAAGTCCTGGCCGGTGGGGGAGAGCGGGGCGGACCTGGCCCAGCACATCCCTACCTATGAAGATGTGCTGGAGCTGGACCAGGCCTCCATTGTGGACGCCAACTATGTGACCCGGGATGGGGTGCCCTGCATCTATGTGGAGACCTCCGTAGACGAGCTGGGCTATCTGGAGCGCTATTGGGTCTCCACTGGCAACGGCCTGCTGATCGCCTCGGAGACGGTCAAGGACGACGTGGTGATTATGCGTATGCGCTCCACCGATGCCGAAGTGCTCCAGGCGGCGGAGAAGGACCGCTTTACCCTGCCAGACGGCACCGTGCTGTACGAACAGACCACGCCATAATTCATGATTTATCTCTGCTCTCCCGGCCGCCCAGGCTGAAGAGGAGCAGGAGTCCCAGGGTGATGACCGGTTCCAGGTCGTCACCGTCGGTGAGCAGCAGGAGCAGGATCAGCAGGAGGAGGATGTCTCCCCGGTCCAGCTCCTCCAACCCCAGGCTCTTGAGAAGCCCTGTGAGCCAGGCGCCATGACCGCCGCCCGCCGGAGAACCGGCAGGCGGCGGTCTCCGGTCCTGATGGTGTTCACCGCCGCTGTGCCGGTCCTGACTTTCCTCTACTGCGACCCGTTCATAGCCACCGGAGCGGGGAATATAGCGGTTATACATCCTCTTTTCCCTCCCGCAGAGCGGCCAGAGCCACCCGGATGAGCCGGGAAAACTTGGCGATCTGGATGGCCCGGTCCACTTTGGCGTAGCGCTCCGGCTTCACATAGGGCCGCAGGGCGGCCAGCAGGGCGGTTTTGCGGTCGTCGGGCCGGTTCCACTCGGAGAGCAGCCGGCCGGCCAGCTGTAACAGTTTGGGGTCTAGACCCTCACCACCGCTGCCGCCGGTAAAGGCACTCAGCAGACCGCTCAGGTCGGACGGAGCGTCCTCTTGGTCGCCGGATGGGGAGGACGGCTCCTCTGATGCGTCCTGATCGGTAGGAGCTGCTTCGCCATCCAGGCTCTGGGCCAGGGACATGATCTTGCCCATGGCGTCGGGGTCGGCCAGTATGGCATTGAGTTTTTCCGAAAAGCCGTCCGACATGGTCATGCCCCCCTCTCTTCACCCGACAGCCGGGCAGATCTTATGGCTTAGGTGCGTTTTGTTTGATGCGCTCCACCACACCGGCGCCGGTTGGGTCGTCCATGACCCGCCCCACCAGGTTCTGAAGCTGTGTGGGGTCCCCATGCATGGCGGCGTCGGCCGCCGCCTGAAGCCCGCCCTGTCGCTGCAGCATCTCCATCAGGGCTTTGGTGTCCGGAGAGCGGAGGAGCCGTTCCAGGGCCGCCTTGTCCTTGAGGAGCTTTTCCGCCTGTGGTGTGTGCAGGATGCTGCCGGGCTGTGATTTGTTTGCCATGTGGGATCCCTCCATCTAAGATATGACCGGACTCATGGTATTATATGTGACTTTTTCCCAGAGGTGACCGAAATGAAGAAGGTATTGGTCCTGTCCGACTCCCATGGGGATGTGGACGCCATGGAGCGGGCGGTGGCCCGGGAGCGGCCCGACCTGATCCTCCACCTGGGGGATCTGTGCCGGGACTTTGACGAGCTCCGGTGGCGCCTGCCCGTGACTCAGGCCATGCAGAATGTCTGCGGCAACTGTGATGGCTTTACCGAGGTGCCCGACCAGCGGGTGCTGTTGGTGGAGGGGAAGCGCATCCTCATGATGCACGGCCACCGGTATGAGGTAAAGCTGGGGTATTCCCGGGCCATGTGGGCGGCCCGGGAGGCCGAAGCCGATATTCTTCTCTGCGGGCACACCCATGTTGCACTGGACCGGGACCTTATGGGGCTCCACCTCATGAATCCCGGCTCCTGCCAGGGCAGCCGGGGAACCTACGGCGTGATGGAATTGGGGGAGGGGAAAGCCCTCTTCCGCATCGAAGAGAACAGAGCCGGCGCATGACCGGCGGAAGGATGTGACAGGTATGCTGCTGACCATCGATGTGGGCAACACCAATATGGTATTCAGTGTATTCGACGGGGAGACCCTGAAGGGGAGCTTCCGACTGACCACGGTGACGGGGCGCACGTCCGACGAACTGGGCATGGACATCTGGAACCAGCTCTCCCGTCTGAGAATCAAGCCGGAGGATCTGTCGGATGCGATTATCAGCTCGGTGGTGCCGCCGGTGATGGCGGCGCTCACTGATGCCCTGATCCGCTATCTGGGTAAGACACCCATCGTGGTGGATGTGGATGTGGACCCGGGTCTCCCCTATGGAGTGGTGAGCAATGAACATCTGGGCACCGACCGGTCGGTGGCCTGCGTGGCTGCCATCCACAAGTACGGCGCCCCTCTCATCCTGGCCGATATGGGCACAGCCACCACGGTGGACGCCATCAGCCGGGAGGGGGTCTATATGGGCGGATGCATCACCGCCGGCGCCCGCATCTCCATCGAGGCACTCTTCCAGAAGACAGCCCTGCTGCCCCAGGTGAATCTGGCGCTGCCGGAGCGGGTCCTCAGCGGCACCGCTGTGGGCCAGATCCAGGCCGGAGCGGTGCTGGGCTACATCGGGGCCATGGAGCGCCTCATCACCCAGGCCCGGGAGGAGATCGACGAGCCGGAGGCCATCGTGGTGGCCACCGGAGGTCTGGCGCCGGTCATCGCCGCCGGCACCGACCTCATCGACGTGGTGGACGGGCAGCTCATCCCCGACGGGCTGCGGCTCCTGTACCGGAAATACCTACAGGAGCATACATAAAAGGAGGGAGGACGTGTCCGTGGGACGTGAGAAGACCATCGATATGACCCGGGGAGAGCCCTTGGGTCTTATCGTGCGGTTTTCCCTGCCCCTTTTGGTGGGCAATGCCTTTCAGCAGCTCTATAATATGGTGGACAGCTGGGTTGTGGGCCAGTTTGTGGGTACCACAGCCCTGGCGGCGGTGGGGATTGCCTTCCCGGTGGTGTTCCTCCTCTCGTCGCTGTTCATCGGCCTGTCCATCGGTGCCAGCGTCATGATCGCCCAGTTCATCGGCTCTGAGGACAGGGACGCCGTCCGCCGCGGCGTGAACACGGTGTACAGTGCCTTCATGGTCAGTATCATCCCCTTGACGGTATTCGGCCTTGCCATCTCTGGCCCCATGCTGCGGCTGATCCAGGTGCCGGAGAATGTCTATGGCCAGGCCCATGTCTATCTGCTGGTGGTCTTCGCCGGCATCATCGGCAGCCTGGGCTACAACATCAACGCCGGCATCCTACAGGGCCTGGGGGACAGCCGGACGCCCCTGCTTTTCCTGGCGGTGGCCTGTATCCTGAATATCGTGCTGGACCTGGTCTTCGTACTGGCCTTCCACTGGGATGTCTTTGGCGTGGCCCTGGCCACCATCATCGCCCAGATCAGCTCCTGGCTGTTTGGTATTTTCTATGTGAACCGGAAATACAGCTACTTTTCCATTCACCCCTTCCGGCTGGCCATAGAGAAGCCTCTTCTCCAGCGGGTGCTGCGGCTGGGGGTGCCCTCTGGCATCCAGCAGTGTCAGCTGGCGGTGGCGGTGCTGGTACTCCAGGCCCTTATCAACAGCTTTGGGGAGCAGTTTGCCGCTGGTTTCTCCGCCGCCAATAAGATCGACACCTTTGCCTTCATGCCCATCGACAGCTTTGCCCTGGCGGTCACCACCTATGTGGGTCAGAACGTGGGGGCGGGCCGGCTGGACCGGGTCAAGACCGGCGTACGGAAGGCCCTGGTGCTGTGCATCGTGGTGTGCGCCGTCATGTCGGCCCTGGTGGTACCCAACTCCGACTTTTTCCTCTCCATCTTCAGCTCCGACCCGGCGGTGATTCAGGCGGGCCGGGCCTATCTGGAGCGGGTCCTCTCCACCATGGTGCTGCTGGCAATCATGTACCCCCTCAACAATGCCCTCCGGGGCGCGGGTGCCGTGGTGACTCCCATGGTGTCCAATATCGTGGCCCTGTGGGTGGCTCGAGTGCCGGCGGCCTACCTGCTGGCCCACTTCTATGGCAAGGAGGCCCTCTACTGGGCCTATCCCATCGGCTGGGCCATCGGTATTCTCATCAGCGGTACCGTCTACCTGCGCGGGCGGTGGAAGCGAGCCTGTCCGGCAGCCCAAATCACGGAATGAAAGAAGCTCCGTTGGAATGGACCATTCCAACGGAGCTTCTTTGGTTTCTTGATGCTATGTGTTACAGGTTGAAGTAACGGGCGGCGTTGTTGTAGCAGATGCCCTCCACGATCTTCTTCAGGGCCTCCTCATCGTTGGGATACTCGCCGTTTTCCACCCAGTGGCCGATGAGGTTGCACAGGATGCGGCGGAAATAGTCATGCCGGGCGTAGGAGAGGAAGGAGCGGGAGTCGGTGAGCATGCCCACGAAGTTGCCCAGCAGGCCAAGGCTGGCCAGGGACTTCATCTGCTCCTCCATACCGGTCTTGGTGTCGTTGAACCACCAGGCGGAGCCGTGCTGGATCTTGCCGGGGATCTCGTCGGACTGGAAGCAGCCCAGCAGGGTGCCCAGCTGGGCGTTGTCGGCGGGGTTGAGGGAGTAGAGGATGGTCTTGGGGCACTCCTCGGTCAGGTCCAGGGCGGAGAGGAGCTGGGCGATGTTGCCGCCGCAGGTGTTCTGGGCGATCATGTCGAAGCCGGTGTCGGCCCCCATGCGCCGGAACATCCGCTCATTGTTGTTGCGCAGGCAGGAGTAGTGGAGCTGCATGACGATGCCCAGGCGGTGATAGGCGCGGCCCAGGTGCAGCAGGAGGGTGGTCTGATAGCCCTCGATCTCGGCCAGGGTCAGCTCCTCGCCGGCCATGGCTTTGCGGAAGGCGGCGTCGGCCTCAGCCATGGTGCAGGCGCGGAAGGGCACGTAGTCCAGGCCGTGGTCACTGGCCCGACAGCCCATCTTGGCAAAGAACTCCAGCCGCTCCACCAGGGCGTCGCAGACCTCCTGGGCGGAGGTAAGCGCGGTCTTGCCCACACTGGCGGCCAGCTTACCCATGTAGTCGGCAAAGCCAGCCTTGTTGATGTTGACGGCCTTGTCGGGGCGGAAGGAGGGGCGGACCTGGAAGGTGATGGTGGGGTCGTTGGCGATCTTCTCATGCCACTCCAGGGAGTCGATGGGGTCGTCGGTGGTGCCGATGAAGGCCACGTTGGCCTTCCGGATGAGGCCGCGGACGGTGAGGCCGGGGTCGTGGCGCAGCTTCTCACCGGTCACGTCCCAGATCTCCTTCACGGTCTTGGGGGAGAGGTAGCCCTGGTAGTCGAAGAACTTCCGCAGCTCCAGGTTGCACCAGTGGTACATGGGATTGCCGATACCCATCTCCACGGCCTCGGCAAACTTCTCCAGCCGCTCCAGGCCGGGCTTGGCGCCGGTGACGTAGTCCTCGCTAACGCCGTTGGAGCGCATGAGCCGCCACTTATAGTGGTCGCCGAAGAAGGTGCCGTCAGGGTTCTCGCCCCCCAGCCACACCTGGGCCAGGTCGTCGAACCGGCGGTCCTCATAGATCTCCTGAGGGGGAATGTGGCAGTGGTAGTCCACCAGGGGGAGGGACTCAGCGTAGTCGTGGAAGAGGTGCTTTGCGGTTTCGGTCTCCAACAGGAAATCCTTGTCCATAAATGCTTTCATGGCGATGGGGACGGCGCCGGAGCGCCGCCGCGAACCTCCTTTTTCAAAAATAACCGTAAGACGGCGCACTCCGCAGGGGGAGGCGCCGTCTGGTTGGTGCGCTATTACCGCTGGATGCGGCCGGAGCCGTCGCCGCCGGCCAGCTTCTCCACCTCGGAGACGGTGACCATGTTGTAGTCGCCCTCGATGGAGTGCTTGAGGGCGGAAGCAGCCACGGCGAACTCCACGGCGTCCTGGGTGGACTTGCCGTTGAGCAGGGCGTAGATAAGGCCGCCGCCGAAGCTGTCGCCGCCGCCCACACGGTCGATGATGTGGAGCTCGTACTTCTTGGAGAAGCAGTACTCGTCGGAGGCCACGTCGTAGAGCATGGCGCTCCAGCCGTTGTCGAAGGCGGAGTGGGACTCACGGAGGGTGATGGCCACCTTTTCAAAGCCGAACTTGTCGGCCAGCTGCTTGGCCACGGACTTGTAGCCCTCGTGGTTCAGGGTACCGGCGTAGATGTCGGTGGCCTCGGCCTCGATGCC
Source organism: uncultured Intestinimonas sp. (assembly GCF_944387245.1). GTDB lineage: Bacteria > Bacillota > Clostridia > Oscillospirales > Oscillospiraceae > Intestinimonas. The sequence goes on from NZ_CALXEE010000003.1 coordinate 65,279, forward strand.
GAACACGTCCTTGGCGTCCTCCTCGTTGGAGATGCACACGTCCACGTACTGGCACAGCTCGGTCATGGCCTCCCGGGCCTGCTCGCGGGTCCACAGCTTGCCGCGGTAGTTGAGATCGCAGGAGATCTTCACGCCCTTGGCCTTGGCGGCCTTGCAGGCCTCCTTGCAGATCTCCACCACGTTGGGGCCCAGAGCGGGGGTGATGCCGGTGAAGTGGAACCAGTCCACGCCCTCGAAGATCTTGTCCCAGTCGAAGTCGGCGGTGGTGGCCTCCTGGATGGCGGAGTGGGCGCGGTCATAGATGCACACGGAGCCGCGCTGAGAGGCGCCCTTCTCGTTGAAGTAGATGCCCACGCGGTCGCCGCCCCGGACGATCATGGAAGTGTCCACGCCGTAACGGCGCAGGGAGTTAACAGCGGCCTGGCCGATGGCGTGGGCGGGCAGCTTGGTGACATAGGCGGCGTCCATGCCATAATTGGCCAGGGACACGGCCACGTTGGCCTCACCGCCGCCGAAGGAGAACTCCAGGTGGTCGGCCTGGACGAAACGCTCATAGTTATAGGGCTGGAGCCGGATCATCAGCTCACCGAAGGTCACGATCTTACTCATTATATTTTACCCCTTTCCTTACTTCCGCACAAGATGGATGGCAAAGCCGCCGAAGTCGCCCTGGACATAGATGGCCTTGGTCTTGCCCTTTTCGTCGATCTTCCGGGTGGACTCGTCAAAGGTGACGCCCTGGAGGCCCAGGTGGAAGATGGCACGGTCGATGTTGTTGACGCCGATGGCGATGTGGCCCCGCTCACCGGGGAACTCCACCTTGCAGCACTCCACGGGACCGGCAAAGTCGTAGGAGTTGCCGGCCTTGTAGGGGAAGCCGAAGAGGGCGCAGATGGTCTTGGCGGTGCTGGCGGCCTTGTCGGCGTCGCCGCAGGGGATGCCCACGTGGTGGAGGGAGAAGCCCAGCATGGTCTGGACCGCCTCCTTGCAGATGGCGGTGATCTCGTCCCATTTCTGGCCGTCGATGAGGTCCTTTTTCACCATCCAGGTGCCGCCGCAGGCCACGATCCGGTCGAAGTTCAGGTAGTCCATCATGTTCTTGGTGTTCACGCCGCCGGTGGGCATCCAGCGCAGATTGGTGTAGGGGCCGGCCAGAGCCTTCAGCTTGGCCACGCCGCCGTTCTGCTCGGCGGGGAAGAACTTCAGCACGTTCAGGCCCATGCTCATGGCCTGCTCCATCTCGCCGGGAGTGGCGGTGCCGGGCATCATGAGAACGCCCTTGTCAATGACGTATCGGGTGATCTCGGGGTTGAAGCCGGGGCTGACGATGAACTTGGAGCCGGCGGCGATGGCGCGGTCGGCCTGGTCCTTGGTGAGGACGGTGCCGGCGCCCACCAGCATCTCGGGCACCTCGGCGGAGATGCGGCGGATGGCCTCTTCACCGGCGGCGGTGCGGAAGGTCACCTCGGCGGCGGGCAGGCCGCCGGCCACCAGTGCCCGTGCCAGAGGCACGGCCTGCTCGGCGTCGTCGATGGCGATGACGGGGATAATACCAATTTCATAGATCCTTTGCAGAATTTCGTCCATGTTGCGTTCCTCCTAAAACTGCTCCCTGGATAGTTGGGCCTGCCGATGCATGGCCCGTGTTTGTAGTTATCATTATAATACTTGTATACTAGAAAACAAGTGTCTGAATGATAAAAAATAGAGACCTAATTTTGTGCATCTTGTTGGAGAAACGACGGAAAGCCGGGGTCTTTGACAGAGACTTGAAAAGCTGGTATACTAGTGTCTGTGTTCTGAGGGAGGCTCTCAGGATACTGGATCGGCAAGCAGAGAGGAGAAAAAGCATGCGGCTGACAGAACGACTGCCCAGAGAGACGGGGCGAGACTATGCCCTTCGTACCATTCGGGATAATATCATTCATCTGGAGCTGGCGCCGGGCAGCATGGTCAGTGAGAATGAGCTGGCAGCGGAGATGGGACTTTCCCGGACACCGGTGCGGGAGGCCCTCATTGAATTGTCCAAGGCCAAGATCGTGGAGATCTACCCCCAGAAGGGAAGTGCCGTCTCGCTCATCGACGTCAACCTGGTGGAGGAGTCCCGCTTTATGCGAAAGGTGCTGGAGTGCGCGGTGGTGGAGCTGGACTGTGAGATGATCACGCCGGAGGGACTGCGGCGGCTCCAGGAGAATGTGCGGCTCCAGAAATTCTATCTGGAGAACTATTTCTCCGAGACCCTCATGGAGCTGGACAACCAGTTCCACAAAACCCTCTTTGAGATCGCGGAAAAACCCCAGGTCTATACCCTGATGGACAACATCGCCATCCACTTTGACCGGGTCCGGAACATGGCCCTGAGCAGCGTGAAAAACGGAAAGATCGTCCAGGATCACGAAAACATCACCAACGCCATTGCGGCCCGTGATACTGAAAAGGCAAGAGCCTTGACAGAGGAGCATTTGAACCGCTATAAGATCGACGTCGGAGAAATTCGGGCACAATATCCTGCGTATTTTAAGTGAAATAAAATCACATCTATGCGATAACAGAAAAGGACCCCCGGTGCGGTTTTTGGCTGCACCGGGGGTCCTGCGCCATGATATGCCGGACAAGACAAGGTGCGATTGCATTTCGGATCGAAAGACAGTACAATAGAGACTGCGCGTTCTGCTGGAAAAGCTGGCAGAGGAGACACACGGAAAAGCGAGGTAGGACCAATGAATCAGAAGGAATTGAACGAGCTGCGCCGGCGGTTTCGTGCCGACCGGAGCGCCATCAGCCGGGTGTACGGCTGCTATGTGAACGGAAGCGGGGAGATCATCTCCTATATCGACAGCTCTTTGGGCGCTATGCCCCAGGAGGAGTCGGAAAAATATCTGGGGCTGCTGAAGAAATCCCTCTCCGGCACTCTGGGGAAGAATCTCATCGACATCGTATTCTCCACCCGGCAGGTGGCCGACAGTGAGGAACACCGGCTCCTTATGGGCCTGCGGGACTCCGGCCTGGCCGACAGCACCCTGCGGCAGGCTTTTTATGACAAGGTCATCCACACCCTGGACCTGGAAGGGAGCAATTACCTCATTCTCTTAGGCCACGACGTCTACGACGTGCCCTACCGGGGCAAGGACGACGAGGATCAGGCCGACGCCGGCGACCAGGTCTTTTCCTACTTCGTCTGCTGTGTCTGCCCGGTGAAGGACGGCAAACCCGCCCTGGGCTACTTCCCCGGGGAGAACGAGTTCCACAGCTGCACCCCCGGCCAGATCGTGGCCCAGCCCGAGCTGGGTTTCCTGTTTCCGGCCTTCGACGACCGGGCGGCCAACATCTATAACGCCCTCTTCTACGCCCGGAAGCCGGAGCAGCTCCACCAGGAGTTTATCGACGCCGTCTTCCGCACCGAGCCCCCCATGTCGGCGGCGGAGCAGAAGGAGGCCTTTGAGGGGGCCCTCACCGAGTCCCTGGGGGAGAAGTGCAGCCTGGAGTTGGTCCAGGCGGTTCACCAGGAGCTGCGGGCCAGGATCGAGGAACACAAGGAGAGCCACGACCCGGAGCCCCTGGCCCTGACGGCGGGGGAGCTGGGGCGCATCCTCACCGACTGCGGCGCCGACGAACAGGAGTCCAAGGCCTTCCTGGCCAAGTGCGGGGAGCGCTTCGGGGAGGGGGCGGCCCTGGCGCCGGCCAACCTCATCGACAGCCGCCGCTTTGAGGTCAAGACCGACGAGGTGGTCCTAAACATCGACCCCGAGCACAGCGCCCTGGTGGAGACCAGGATCATTGGCGGCCGGAAGTACATCCTCATCCCCGCTGACGGCGAGGTGTCGGTGAACGGCATCTCGGTGGATGTCACCGGGGAATAAAAAGAGAAAAACGGCTGTGTACCTGCGGTACACAGCCGTCAGCCTGTCGAAAAAGTCCAGCGAAAGCTGGGCTTTTTCGTTTGCAAGAGGTAAAATAGCAATAGGTGGTGA